>DATGFS010000026.1 GCA_035308905.1 bacterium
CGGGTCCGGCTTCAAGACCGCGCCGGCGCTCGGCGCCGCGCTCTCGGAGTGGATGACCGACGGCGCTCCGCGGACTGTGCCGCTGCGGCCGTTCCGCGCCACGCGCTTCAAAGAAGGCGACCTGCTGATCGGCGAAAACGAATACGGCGACCGTCCGAACGAGCCCGGCCGGGGGATCATGCTCGGCTAACGATGACGTCCGGGACGCGAATGACCGGCAAGGTCGCAGTCGTCACCGGCGCGGCGCGCGGCATCGGGCGGGCGATCGCGGCGCGCTTCGGCGCGGAGGGGGCGCACGTTGTCGTCAACGACGTCAGCGCCGCCGGCGCCGATGAGGTTGCGCGAGACTTGGCGGCCCGCGGCGGCTCGGCCGTGGCGGTCGCGGCCGACGTCTCCGTGCCCGCGCAGGTCGACCGCTTGATGGAGACGGTCCTCGGGCGCTTCGGCGCCCTCGACGTGCTCGTCAACAACGCGAGCCTGACGGACACGATGCGTCACTTCCTGGACGCGGACGACGCATGGTGGGAGCGGGTCATCGCCGTCAATCTGACGGGCGCGTTTCTCTGCGGCTCCCGCGCCGCGAAGATCATGGCGCGCCGCCGTTCGGGCGTGATCATCAACATGTCGAGCGGCGGGGCCTCCAGGGCCCACCGCGGCAACGCCGCGTACGATGCGGCGAAGGGCGGCATCGAAGCGCTGACGCGCGCGATGGCGCTCGATCTCGCCCCCTACGGCGTGCGGGTCAACGCGCTCGTCCCGGGATCGATCGACAGTTCGAACATGAGCGAAGACATCAAGCGTGCGCGGGGCGAGAACATTCCGATGGGCCGCGTGGGCGAGGTGGACGAGCTCGCCGGTCCCGCGGTCTTTCTGGCGTCCGACGACGCGCGCTACATTACCGGCCACCTGCTGGTCGTCGACGGGGGATTATTGATCCAGCAGCGATCGGCGACGGTGGATATCTTCCCGCTCAGCCGGTTCCCGGAGATCGCGCCGGAGTAGGCGGGTCGAGTTACGGGGCCGTCGCGCGCAGCCGCGTCCAGATCCGGTCGACCTGCGCGTAGACCTCGTCGACGTCGAGATCCAGCGGACGCCGGTCCCGGATGAGGCACCGGCCGTCCACCCAGACGTGGCGCACGTCGAGCCCCTTGGCCGAGTAGACCAGTGTCGCCGCGACGTCGTGCCACGGCCGGAGGTGTGGGCTGCGCATGTCGAGCGCGATGACGTCCGCGCGCTTGCCCGCTTCCAGGCTGCCCGCGTGCGCCTCGATGCCGAGCGCGCGGGCCGCGTCGATCGTCGCCATCCGCAAGAGCGCCGTGGACGGCAGCACCGACGGGTCGCCCGAGGCCACTTTGTTGAGCACGCCCGCGCACTTCATCTCGTCGAAGAGGTCCATCCCGTTGTTGGTCACCGCCCAGTCCGTGCCGAGCGCGACGTTGGCGCCGGCGCGGACGAGCGCCGGGATCGGGGCGAGGTGTCCCTCGATCCGCGCGGCGCTGACCGAGCAGTGGCTCACCCACGTTCCGCTCTCCGCCAACAGGCGAATCTCGTCCTCGTCGATATAGATGCAGTGTGCCGCGACCACGTCCGGGCCGAGCAACCCCGTCGCCGCGAGGCAGTGCACGCCGCCTCGGTGTCCGCGGGTCCGGAGCGCCGCGAGCTCGGCCTGCGCCTGCGAGCAGTGGATGAAGACGTGGGCGCCGGTCTCCGTCGCCGTGCGCCGGATCCGGCGCTGGAGGTCGTCGGAGCAGGTGTCGGGCGCGTGCGGGCCGATCCCGCAGTGGATCCGCGCGTCCGCGGCCGTGCCCCACCGGTCGATCAGCGCCATCGCCCGGTCCCACTCGAGCGGCGCCGTGATGTCGCGCAGGGTGTGGCAGACGACGGCGCGCATCCCGAGGCGGTCGAACGCCTCCGCGATTGTGGCCATGTAGGAGAAGCGGTCGGCGGTGCAGGTGATACCGTTCATGAGCATGTCGAACCCGCCGAGCATCGTGCCCCAGTAGTAGTCGTCGGGCACGGCGCCGTCCATGTACGGCGGCGCGTAGGCCGAGGCGAACCACTGCTCTTTGGTGCGGTCCTCGCCGAGCCCGCGAAAGAGCGCGAAGCCGGCGTGCGTGTGCGTGTTGATCAGGCCCGGCATCACGAGATGATCCCGGCAGTCGACGACCGCATCCCCGGGCCACGGCGGTCCGGCGGCATCGTCAGGCCCGACGTGCACGATGCGCGCATCGTCGATGACGACCGTCCCGGGCGAGAGGATTTCGTCCCGCGGGTTCATCGTCACGACGGTGCCGCCCCTCAGAATCTGCCGCACGTCCGGCTACCTCCCGCGTGGAAAGGACTCTGTTCGAAAACCGCAGAACGGCCTGTCCAATGTCCGTCCTGGTAGATGCGCCGGCGATCGAGCTCGGCGACGTCGGCATGTCGTTCGCGCTTGCCGACGGCGTCCTCGAAGTACTTCGCGGCATCACGCTTACGGTCCGGCAAGGCGAGTTCGTCTCGCTCCTCGGTCCCTCCGGCTGCGGCAAATCGACCCTGCTGCGCGTCATCGCCGATATCCTCCCGCCGACGCGCGGACAGGCGGCCGTGCTCGGCGCCTCGCCCGCGGCCGCCCGCCGGACCCGGGCGCTCGGCATGGTCTTCCAGCAGCCGGTGCTGCTGCCGTGGCTCAGCGCGGAGGAGAATGTCTCCCTGCCGCTGCGCATCGGCAACTGGGGGGCGCGGCACACCCCGTCGTCCTCCCCGGACGCCTTGCTGAAGCTCGTCGGCCTCGACGGCTTCAACCGGGCGCGGCCGGCGCAACTCTCCGGCGGCATGCAGCAGCGCGTCGCCATCGCCCGCGCGCTCGTGAGCGACCCCAAGGTGCTGCTGATGGACGAGCCCTTCGGCGCGCTCGACGCGATCACGCGGGACCGGCTCAACGAGGAGCTGCTGCGGATCTGGACCGAGGTTCGCCGCACGGTCGTGTTCGTCACCCACAGCATTTCGGAGGCGGTCTACCTCTCGATGCGCGTCGTGGTGATGTCGCCGCGGCCGGCGCGCATCCGGCGCATCGTGGAGATCGATCTACCGTACCCGCGCCACCCGAAGATGAAGGACACGCCCGAGTTCACCCGGTATTCCGCGGAGCTCCGCGGGGCGCTGGAGGACGCGTCGTGAAGGCGGCCGGGCCCGCGGTCGTGCCGGCGGACTCGCCGTCGGCCACCATGAAATCAAAGCCGCCGATGGGCGTGCCGGCCGGCGCCGCGCGCGACCGAGAGAACGGCGCGCGGCGTATTGTGCTGTCGCTGACCGGCATCCTCGCGGTGCTGGCGCTGTGGCAGGCGGTGATGGTGGTCTTCAAGGTGCCGCACTATATCGCCGCGACTCCGCTCGAGGTCGTGGACGCCCTGCGGGCGCAGCCCGTGATCCTGGCGACCAACGCCTGGCCCACGATCGTGGAGACGGTGGGCGGGTTCGTCACCGGCAACATCATCGCGGTGCTGATCGCGATCGGCTTCGTTCACAACCGCACCTTCCGGCACACGGTCTACCCGCTCGCCGTCACCGTCCGCACGCTTCCGATCGTGGCGATCAGCCCGATCCTCGTGCTGCTGCTCGGCAACGGCTACGCGCCCAAGATCGCGATCGCCGCGCTGATCACGTTCTTCCCGACCCTCGTGAACATGGTGGACGGGCTCAACGCGGTCGACGCACAGGCGCATGAGCTGATGCACGTGCTGTCCGCGACCAAGTGGGAAGTCTTCCGCTACCTGCGCTGGCCGACGTCGCTGCCGTACCTCTTCTCCGCGTTGCGCATCGCCAGCACCGCGAGCCTGCTCGGCGCCATCGTCGCGGAGTGGATCGGCTCGAACAAGGGGCTCGGGTATCTCATCCTCGCCTCCACGTACGACTACCGCACCCCGCTGCTGTACGCAACGATGGCGGTCGCCTCGGCGATCGCGCTGGCGCTGTTCGGCCTCATCTCAGTGCTGGAGAACTACTTCGTGCCGTGGCGGCGGACAGGAGGCGCTCCATGAAGACCGTGCACGAGCCCGCACGCGACGTGCCCGTCGTCGCCGATGCCGACGTCGTGGTGGTCGGGGGCGGGCCCGCCGGCATCGCCGCTGCGGTGGCGGCCGCGCGGAACGGCGCCCGGACGATGATCCTCGAGCGCTACGGGTACCTCGGCGGCCTCGCGTCCGGCGGGATGGTCCTGCTACTCGACGACATGTGCGACCGCGGCGGACGGACCGTCGGCGGCATCGGCCACGAGATCGTCGAGCGCATGGCCGCGGCCGGCGGCTGCGTCGTGCCGCCGCTCGAGGAGTGCTTCCGCCAGGACGAGGAGTTGTGGTGGAAGTGGGCGCGGTGGGGCTTCGAGGACTTCTACGCGCGCGTCCAGCCGCATCCGACGACGTACGGCGCCTCGTTCGACCCCGAGGTGTGGAAGCAGATCTCGAACGAGATGGCGCTCGGCGCCGGCGTGACGCTGCGGATGCATTCGTGGTTCTCCCGGCCGGTGGTGGAAGACGGCCGAATGCACGCGGTCGTGGTCGAGACGAAGGAGGGACGGCAGGCCGTCGAGGGCCGCCTCTTCATCGACGCGACGGGCGACGGCGACGTGTACGCGGGCGCCGGCGCGCCGCACATCAAGGGCTCCTACATGATGACGCTGGTTCACCGCCTCGCCGACGTCGACACCGCCCGCGCGACGCGGTTCGAGCGCGAACATCCGGAAGAGGCGAAGCGGCTCAACCATCAGGTGAAGCAGATTTTCGGCGCGTCCTGGGACCTCTGGTGGCTGCACACGCCGCGCGACGGCGTCATCTGGTGCAACACGCCGCACATCCACGGCCTCGACGGGCTGCGGGTGGAAGACCTGACCCGCCTCGAGGTCGAGGCGCGCCAGCGCTTCGTCCGGGCGGCCGCATGGCTGCGCGAGCACTTCCCCGGGTTCGAGCGCTCCTACGTCCTGGACGCCGCGCCGCAGGCGGGCGTGCGGCAGACGCGCCTGCTCCTCGGCGAGTACGTGCTGACCAAGGAAGACATCGTGGAGCGGCGGACGTTCCCCGACGTGATCGGGCGCGGCCGCGACTACTACATGCCCTACCGCAGCCTGCTGCCGGTCGGCGTCGACGGCCTGCTCGTGGCCGGCCGCCACTACTCGGCGACGCCGGAGGCGCAGAAGATCAGCCGGGAAATTCCGCCGTGCATGGTGATGGGCGAGGCGGCGGGGACCGCGGCGGCCATCGCCGTCGGGAAGAGCCTCGAGCCCCGGCGTGTCGACGTCGGCGAGCTGCAAGAACGCCTCGCCGCGCAGGGCGCGATCCTGGGCGCACCGATCGCCAACACGGCCCGGTATGGAGCGGCGGGATCATGAACGAGGCGGCGCGGCGCGAGGCCGGGATCCGCTACGCTAAGGACGGACCGCTCGCGAGGGTGACCATCGACCGCCCGAACGTGCTGAACGCGCTCAGCCGGGCCGCGCACGCGGCGCTGTCCTCCGTGTGGGACGAGATCCGCGACGACCGCGAGGTCCGCGTGGCCATTCTGAGCGGCGCCGGTACCAGGGCGTTCTGCGCCGGCACCGACCTCAAAGATCCCGACGCGAAGAACGGCGTCCCGTATTTGTGGGACGGGCCGGCCCTCGGGGCGGGCGGCCTGTCGTTCCGGCGGGATCTCCTGAAGCCGGTGATCGCGGCCGTGAACGGCCTCGCGCTCGGCACGGGCTTCGAGCTCGCGCTCGCCTGCGACCTCATCGTCGCGGCCGAGCACGCGGAGTTCGGCTTCCCGGAGCCCCGCGTCGGCTATATGGCGCTCGACGGCGGGATCGCGATGCTCACCCGGCAGGTTCCGTACAAGATGGCGATGGGCATGCTGCTGACCGGCCGCCGCGTGAGCGCGCGCGACGGGCACGCCGCCGGATTCGTCAACGAGGTCGCGCCCTCGGACGGTGTCGCGGCGGCGGCGGAACGGTGGGCCGCGGACATCATCGCCTGCGCGCCGCTGTCGGTCGAGGGCACCAAGCAGATCGCCATGGAGGGCCGCGACCTGCCGTCGTGGGCGGCCCCGCGGTGGTTCCCGCGCCGGGTGATGGAGGCCGTCGCTTCGGAGGACTCCGAAGAAGGTACCCGCGCGTTCCGCGAGAAACGGCCGCCGCGCTGGAAGGGCCGCTGATGCCGCCGGGCGCGCCGCTGCCGCTCGAGGGTATCCGCGTCCTCGACTTCACGCAAATCACGCTCGGACCGATCGCGACGCAGATGCTCGGCGACTTCGGGGCCGACGTCGTCAAGATCGAGCGGCCGGGCGCCGGCGATTTCCTCCGCGCGACGCTGCCGCAGCCGGACGGGACGAGCTTTTTGTTCATCGCGGGGAACCGCAACAAGCGGGCGATGACGCTCGATCTGCGAAAGCCCGGCGGGCGCGGCATCATGGAGCGCCTCGTCCGCGGCGCCGACGTGCTGGTGCACAACTTCCGGCCCGGTGCGATGGAGAAACTCGGCTACGGGTACGATCAAGTCCGGGAGATGAACCCGCGGATCGTCTACGCGATGGGCAGCGGCTTCGGCCCGTCGGGTCCCTACCAATTGAAGGGCGGCCAGGACTGGATCGCGCAGGCGATGGCCGGCTCCCTGATGCGCCGCGCGGAGGTCGGGACGCCGCCGGAGCCGTTCACCGTGGCGGTGTGCGACTTCGCGGCCGGGATGCTCCTGGTCCAGGGCATTCTGCTGGCCCTCATGGCGCGCGCCAAAACCGGCCGCGGGCAGCTCGTGACTTCGTCGCTCTTCGACAGCATGTTCTACATGCAGCAGCAGGAAGCGGCGTGCATGCTCAACGCCGGCCAGGAGATCAACTGGAGCCGGATGCCGCTCAACGGCCACTTCCAGACGCGCGACGGCAAATGGATCCTGTTCCTCGGGGCGTTCAAGCAGGAGCCGCTGCGCGATATCTGCCGGGCTCTGCGGCTCGAGCCCCTGCACGAAGATGCGCGCTTCGCGACCGAGCCGCAGCAGTTCGCCAACCGCGCGGCGCTGCAGGCGATCTTCCGGCGTCGGATCGCCGAACTGACACAGGAGGAAGCGCTCGCGGCTCTGGAGCATGAGGACATCCTCTGCGCGCCGATCCGCACGCTGGCCGAGGCGCTCGCGGATCCGCAGCTCGCGCACAACGAGATGGTCATCGAGATCCCCGACGGGCGGCGGGGGCGCGTCCGGACGGTGGGCAATCCGGTGAAGATGAGCGAGACGGCGGCCGCGGTGCGGCGGGGCGCGCCGGAGGCAGGCGAGCACACGGACGAGATACTCCGCGAGCTCGGATACGGCGACGACGAGATCGGGCGGCTGCACGCGGACGCCGCGGTGTGAACTCCTCTGGGGGGGTGAGCGGCACATGGCACGCGATCGGGTGACGTTTCTCAGTTCGATGATGGGACGCCGCGAATTGCTGCGGCGAGGCGGCGCCGCGGCGCTGGCCCTTGGGGCCGGCGCCGCATTGTCCGGACCGGTCTCGCGGGCCGAGGCGCAGGGCACCACAGCGATGTCGATGCAGTTCGCCTGGTTCCTCAACTCGCAGGCGGCCGGCGAGCTCGTCGCCATCGCCAAGGGCTACTATCGCGAGGCCGGCATCGACCTGAAGATGCAGCCCGGCGGCCCGGCCCTCGATCCGATCCAGGTGGTGGCGGGCGGCGGCACCACGTTCGGCGACGTCGCGTCCATCGGCGTGCTGCTCAATGCCCGCAGCCACGGGCTGCCGATCAAAGCCTTCGGGACCGTGCTGCAGAAGCACCCGTTCGCTTTCTTCTACCTCAAGTCGTCCGGGATCCGCACCCCCCGGGACTTCGAGGGCAAGACGATCGGCATCCAGCCGACCGCGCGGCCGCTGCTCGACGCGGTGCTCCAGAAGCACCACGTGGCCAAAGATCGCGTGAAGGTGGTCTTCGTAGGCGGCGATATCGCGCCGCTCGCCACGCACCAGGTGGATGTGATCACCGGGTGGGTGATCGACCGCCTGCCGCTGTTCGCCACCCTGGGACTCGCGAGCCAGGTCGGGTACTTCCGGCTGTGGGATCTCGGCATCCGGCAGTACGCGTATACCTACTTCACCACGGACACCGCGTACAATCAGCGCCGCGACGTGCTCGCGCGCTTCCTGTCGGCGAGCGCCAAGGGCTGGCTCGATGCGCGCGACCATCCGGAGGAGGCGATCGACATCGTGCTCCGCGCCGCGCCGGCCCTCAACCGGACGCTCGAGATCACGACGCTCCGCAACATGGGCGACTACTTCACGTCGATCGCCACCAAGCAGTACGGCTGGGGCTACATGGATCCCAAGGTCTGGGCTGAGCTCAGCGACACTTATATCTCGCTCGAGCAGATGCCCCGGCCGGTGAAGCCGGACGAGATCATGACCAACGAGCTGGTCGTGATGGCAAAGACGCCGAAAGTCTGACGCGCAGCGCGAACGGAGGCCACCGATGAAGCGGGACACGATGACGCTCTTCACAAGACCGGTGAGCCGGCGTGGTCTTCTCGCCGGCGGCGCGGTAATCGGCCTGGGCGCGGCGGGCGGGCGGCTGCTGGGCCTGGCCTCGCCCTCGCAGGCACAGGGTATGACGGGTTTGTCGGAGCAGCTCGGCTGGCTCGCCAACGCCCAGATGGCCGGCGACTTCACCGCGATCGGGAAGGGCTATTTCAAGGACGCGGGCATCGACCTGAAGATCCAGCCGGGTGGCCCCAACATCGATCCGATCCAGATCGTCGCCGGCGGCGGCGTGCCCTTCGGCAACGTGTCGTCGGTCGCCGTCCTGGTGAACGCGCGCTCCCGAGGTCTTCCGGTGAAGGCGTTCGCCACCGCGCTGCAGCGGCACCCGTTCGCGTTCATATTCCTCTCCAAGTCCGGCATCCACACGCCCAAGGACTTCGAAGGCAAGACGATCGGCATCCAGGCGACCGCCCGGCCGCTGCTCGACGCGGTCCTGGCCAAATACCAGATCCCGCCGGACAAGGTGAAGGTGCAGTTCGTGGGCGGCGACACGCGGCCGCTCGTGACGGGCCAGGTCGATGTCATCACGGGCTGGATCATCGACGCGCCGCAGGTCGAAGCGGTGCGGCAGGCCGGCAGCTTCGGCTACTTCAAGCTCTGGGACCTCGGCATCCACCTGTACGCCTATACGTACTTCACGACCGACCGCGTGCTGCGCGACCGCAAGGATCTCCTGGCGCGCTTCCTCGCGGCGAGCGCGAAAGGCTGGACGTACGCCGCCGACCATCCCGACGAGGCCGTGGACTGGGTGATCAAGGCCGCGCCGGCGCTGAGCCGCCCGTTGGAGCTCCAGACGTGGAAGAACGAGATCCCGTACATGTCGTCGCCGGCGACGAAGCAGCACGGATTCGGCTACATGGACCCGAACGTGTGGAAGGCGATCAGCGACACCTACTACGGGCTGAAGCAGATTCCGCAACCGGTGCCGCCCGGCGACGTGATGACGAACGAGATCGTGGAAATGGCGAAGACGCCGAAGATCTGACGCTGTCGGAGGCAGCCGTCGCAGCCGCAGCCCAGATTACGGCGCTGCGGCCGTGTCGTCGGCGGCTGCCTGCTGCGCCCGTGCCTGCCGGCGCTTACTTCTCCGGGTTGACCAGGTAGGGGATCGCGACCTGCGGCGTCATGACTTCGCCGCGCGTGTCCCCTGGATCGAAAAACGTACGCCAGCCGGCCTTCTCGAGGGCTGTCTCGATGCGCTGCGCGAATTCTTTGTCCGGGATCCGCCAGACGCGCAGAAATCGATCGGTCTTGTCGTGATGACCGTTGTGGTTGATGCAGTACCCGACCAGTTCCGCGCCTTCGTCGATCAGTGTTTGAACGGTTGGGCTGAGGTCGTACAAAAACTTGCCCCGGTCCTCCGGAGTCATCGCAAGCCATTCGTTGCGGTGCTTCCATTCCTCAATGTAGTAATACATACCGGAGATATACCGGCGTCGCGGCGCGGACCTAGCGGGTATTTGGGACGGATGCTACACTGGCCCAGGCGGGCCCTTAGCTCAGCGGGTAGAGCGCCGGGCTTTTAACCCGGGCGTCGGGGGTTCGAGTCCCTCAGGGCCCACCATACCAAGGGCTAGCGAGCGGTTCGTAAAAACGTACCCCTCAATTACCCCTCACTATAACCCCGCCACGCTCGCGCACGCGACCACGGTGGCGTGGACTCAATCAATATGTCCGGGCCGTCAGGAACCTCCCTTCTACCAAGCTTCGATCCTCTGCGAGCACCTACGCGAGTCCAGTGGGCTAGCAGGGGCTTTGGCCGACAGGTACAATTGTCTTTGGTTACGGCAGCCCTATCGACAGGGTCGAACGCTGCGCCTCGCTGCGGAAGGGCATAATCGCGTTGCTACGTGCGGTCCTCGGTTCGATTCCGGAGCCTGCGCCAAGTCGCGGGAACGGAGAAGCAGAATGGCGGTCACTCTAAAGGTCTCCCGGGCGGATCTCACACATCAGGCTGACTTTGTGGAGCCTGGTTTCGCCCTCTTTGGAGGAGATCCCGTAGGATTAACGCGGCGCCTCTTTGCGAAGTTGTCCCCATACGGCGTCCGTTTGACAGACATTCGCTGGGATCAAGGTGGCGGGTCTTTAGGAGATTTCAGCCTCCTTTGTTATCTGTTCAACTTCGCGGCCACATTGCGAATCAAGTTGGAGAAGGTCGAGATTCAGTGTTTGGACCTTAATCGTGTGAATGTCCAACAGCTCACTGCCGCCTCGATGGACGCTCTTACTCTCTTTGAGGCGCCCGAATTGAACACAAGGTTCAAGACCCATTCCCTGTCGCTGGGCATCCACGCTCTATTGGAGAACACCAACACTCGTGACTTCATTAACAAGTTTGCCTTCAGAGGCCCTGAAAATCTCGGTCCTAACGTGGGGCACGGGATCGTTTTCTACTATGGTGCGCAGGATAAGCGACTATCGGCTGCGGTCACAATAGACTTGTCCGCCATCGTGAAGGACGGTCTATATTTTCGAGTCCTGTCTGTATGGGATGGGCAGAAGGTCTCGACGCGGGAGTTAACAACTGTCGCAGCCGATTTCTTGCGTAGTGTGTACGCGAGTTTCGGCCTGAGTCCGCAAGAGAGGTGAGTCAACCCAGATGGCCTTCGAAACTCTAGGCATCCTTGGTCAGGAACACTCGCCCGAATACGGTTACGTCCAAACCAAACCGCGAACAGAGACGGCCACAGAAGTTTCGAGTGCGTATCCGCTCAGTACCCCGCTCAGGTCAGCGGTCGCCTATACTACTGTGCTGAAGATGCCGCAGCTCGGGGGTCTAGGTGTTGAGTTAGCCTACCAATTCGGGTGGGCTGAGGTTCTCGCTTCCGCTGAAGGAATGGTGCGGGCGCTGGCGGCGCAATCTATTTTGGACGAACTGCTCGACCAAACCTATCGGCGCATGGACGGGTTTCTTGATTTGAGATCGGATTGGTACTTCCATGGCGCCCACGAAATTTCTCCAGCCACAGTTACGACAGCCAAGCAACTGCTGGGTTCGTTGCGTGATTTGTCTTACGAGATGGGCAAGCGAGTAGTGCCGTACGGGGTTGCTCCATTGGTCACTGGCGGCATCCAACTAGAATGGCGAGGAGATCGCGGCAGCCTAGAAGTTGAGATCGGGGCACAGGGCAATCCTACCTACTTGCTGGACACAGGGCAGGGACACGAGAATGAGGGGGATCTTACTCCCGCCGACAAACTTCCGGATCTATTGCGTCGGATCCTTTAGTGCCCGCCAATCACGTTCGAAGCGGCGGTGGATCAAACCCCACAAGGAGAAACCGAGGGTGTCTCGGACGACGATAGGCTCTATCGTCTAATTCTTCCCGACTGGATAAATGCTGACGGCAGCATTAAGTCTGCTGCCTACCATGAGCGCAAGCGCGAAGATGGATTTCACCACATTTCGGTATTTTGGGAAAGACACGCGAGCCCTGAAGCTGTCCTGGCTTACGTGCATGGGTTAGGAGCTATGTGGGCCAATCATGGGCTCGGCGTAGTCGCAGCCAGTGTGCCCCGTTCTCTTGAGTTGACGATTCAACATACCCCAGAAGAGGGTCACGCCGCACACTGTGACATCGTGGGAAACGTGACCAAGTCTCGTGCAAGAGAGTTGGCCAAGAAGACGACAATCTTGATCCCACCTCCGTCGGGCGACAAAGCAAGCGCCTGATCGACGCTTCTACTGCGCAGGCGGGTTTCGCGTATCCCCTCGGGGCCGCTGCGCCCATGCCCGGAGCCGATCCTCGGCTATACCCGTCGCAGCAAGGACCTTCCGAATTTCTTCCTCAGTGAAGTGCTCTTTGCCGAGCACTACAACCTCACCGTAACGCTCAGGCGAGATTCCGATTCGTTGCGCGGACTGCTCGACGCTCAGGCGTGAGCGGAGTTGCCAATACTGCACGGGGTTTTGGGTTCGAGGCGGCATCCTGCATCAACGGTGCTCATGGAAGCGAGGAAGCCCACGCCGCTTGTCTTAGTCGTGCCTCCAGTTCGGCGATGCATGCTTCCTGTTCGGCCCGTCTTTCAAGCAGCCACGCCACATCGCGCTCCGCATCCGGGTAATGCGACAAGTAGCCCCAGCAGCGTAGTTTCTGCTCGATGTCGTGGAGGCGCTCGGCGTCGGTCACGTCATTGCGGTTCCTGATGTTCGGTAGAAGCCTCCTGCCGAACACTAACATTCAAACCGTCAGCGTTTCGTTAGGCTGGGCGTCTCCTGTTTCTTAGGTGACTGTCCGGCAAGTGACCGTTGAGCCTGAGTAGGCACCTAAGCAAACCTACTCGTGGGCATCGGCATGTTCGTAATCTCGATTTTCCACGGGTACGAAGTAACCGCTGGGATATTGGTAGATGCGGCAGAAAGCGGTCGTGCGAGAGAAACCGCTTTCGTCAGCAAACGTGAACCATCCCATGACGTAGAGGGGCGCACGGCCCATCACGAACTCGATAGGGTCTTCTCCTGGTTCCCCCACTTTCCAATTGCTTTCAACATCGACCGGCTTCGCATCGCCGTGGACGAGCGGCCCGAGAGCGATCCCTTGGCCGCTGAGACCTTCATAGGGCGGCAACGCAGGTAACCATCCGCCTGGCGGGTTTCGGTAAACCCAACACCCGCCGTCCGTGATGGTGGCGGTCGTCCCGCCGATATTGGAAACGAAGAACCGGACGCGTATCGGCTGACCGCGAACGAAGAAGTCTTCTTGCTTATGGGTGGACGGATGCCCCTCGGGGGCTTTCAGATACATTTTTCGAACGACCAACCTGGGAGGGTGGGCGAGTACGAGCGTTTTGTTCGCGAGTACCACGCCGTCCCCGGCGGCGCGCGCGGCGACTTCAGTAGCCCTGAGTGTTCGAACCAACGCGATGACCTGAACAATGAGTACCAAGACTTCGAGCGCCGCTACACCGAGAAGCCATCGGTAGATGCCAACTTGCTTGGCGAGGATTTCATTCTGTTTCTCGGCGATCTGAAGGGTTCTCTTCCGAAATTCTTCTTCGGCGGCGTTTGTCTGTTGGCTTGTGCGTGCGGGTTTGCTTTGTTGATTAACGAGTGCTGGCGAGGCAGTTGCCTGATGTTGGTTGGGGGGAGTGCCTCTAGTTTGGCCGATGGTGGCGGTTCGCGCGTTTAGCGTAACGGTTCCGAAGAGGACGCAGATCCAACCCGTCAGGATAAGCGCAGACCATCTGCGGTATAATCGCGTCGAGATCAACCTGCGCCTCCCCACCTCGGGCGCATGCTACAACCAAGGCTGTCCCGATGGTTACACAGACTGTTCCCCGCGCCCTCTCCCCGTCTCGGCCTGGATCAGCGGGGCGCCGACCCGCAACCCGCGTCAGCCTGCGCCCATGTTCGGCAAGGCAGAAAGAGGCACCGTCGCCTGTGTGACCGGACCTATCAGTGCCCGGAAGCTCGTGCAATCCATGCCTAATCCTTGCGGCTGACGCCCGAAAAGGACAGAAGCAGGCAAGTCGCGTTGCTAGGCTCGAATTACAGGCTATCGTGCGTAGCACAAAATCCAGGGACATTAAATATGCATTTGTGGTTTCTGCAAACGATCTCCGCAGGCTCGACGGTTTGCTTTCCGCAATTAACGCGGACCGGGAATACGAAGTCGAACTCTCAGATGGTTCCACATTGTACTGTCCAACGGTCGCAGAAGTAGGTGGCGTAGCAAACGTCAAGGACAGGGCCATTCGCAGTATCGTAGCCAGGACGCGCGGGACCTCTGAGCCGCAAGCACAGGTCAGACTTAGAAGTAGCCCTTGGTCTTTTGGGAATCCCTCCCTAGTCGTTGATCCCATCGCCTATTCTGTCACAGGAGAAGATAAGGAGGTCCTCTACCACTCTAATAGGCTAGATGAATTTGCAGCCAGCATACGGCAATGGTATACTCGCGCGGCATATGCAGACTACGTTCTGGGATTTTTTCTAACCACAATTGCGGCCGCTATGGCTCTTGTACTCTTCGCCGGTTCGTCGCACCTGCCAAACGCGAACGAACGGACAGAAAGTGACGGTCGTATTCTAACCGTTCTCATCGTATCGTTCCTAGTCCTCATGCTGGTCCTATCACTCAATGCGTTACGCAACGCGGTTTTTCCGGTTGCGACGTTTGCCATTGGCCAGGGCGTCGCGCGGCACAATCTTTTGCGTTCCATCCGATATGTAGTCGCAACCGTCGTCCTTTTGGGGCTCATAGTAGGGATATTGTCAGGGGTACTTGCTGCGCGCCTCGTTGGGTCGGGCGGACAGGCCAGATAATTGGGAGGCTCTCCCGTTTGCAGATGCCCTGGTGCTCGCCAGCCAACAACGTCGAAGGTAAGTCGCGACACGCGGGGTTGATCCGGCGCTCGGCCCTCAGCGAACCGGGGCCATTCTAGGAATGTTATCCGCATCAAATCCAACTGGCGTTCTCGTCCTCGACAAGAAAGACCGTTACCTTTACCATTACACGTCTATCGAAACGGCCCTCAGCCACATCCTGCCGCAAGGCGCACTACGCCTGGGTCCATTTACTAAGACCAACGATCCCCGCGAGAGCAAAGACTGGAAATTCGTCTTTGTATCATATAAAAATGCATTCGCCGAGGTCTCGGAGGAAGAACGTGCAAGGCTAGCGCGAGAGGCCGCGCAGTTGGCAAAGAACACCTGCAAGGTATTGTGCTTGACCGAGGATGACGAACGGGCCGTTGGCGGTGGCATCGACAGTATCTATTGGCGAGGATTCTGTCGCCCTCGAATGTGGGCGCAATACGCGGACAAACACCGAGGAATCTGCTTGATTTTCGACCGAGCGCAACTCCGTGAGTCTATAATGACATCCCTCGAAGCCTCTTCTGTGCTATTCGAGAGGAGCGTTGAGTACCACAACAGGTCCTCGGCTCCTCCCCCAAGCAAAGGTCCCTTCTTTCTCAACTTGGATTCGATGCGATCCGACGGGCCTGAAAGGACGATCCGTAAACACATCAGCGAGTACTGGCGTGAACTTTTCTTCGAAAAAGCGCTCGATTGGCAGGATGAAAAGGAATTTCGGTGGGTAGTTTGGGATCTAACTCATTCTGAGCATTTTGTCAACTTCGGAAGCGCTCTAAGAGGGATCGTCGTTGGCCCTGAATTTGATGATCGCCTCTTGCCAGGTCTCGGGGATTACGTCGCAAGATATGATCTTTATCTATGCCGGTTGGACTGGAATAACGGCGTCCCTCAAGGTCCCTTCCCCAGAAGAGCTTCCACTCCAAGTCCCCCCTCGATGTGGATGACCATCGCCGATGAATGGCCTCAATACCATCCGCTGAGGAAGTGGAATCCACACTGGCACCTCAACCGGGCCGCTGATTTGGGATTGACTGTAGAGCGCTATCTGGAACTTGCGGCTGGGGGCCACCCTACACCCGAAGAAATGAAGGCGATCACCGAACGCACGAATATCACCGAACACCAATGGATTGAATGGGAAAAATCCAAACCGCGACCTGGAGCGGAACCGTCTAAGCCTAAGTGACTCCGGCTCCAGAAATAAGCCGCTAATCGACCGGCGCGTGTTCCTGGTTGTGAGCGCCGGAAACAAAAAGGTCGTCTCCACTGATTCTTGCCGTGAAGTACCGGCAGTAATCGGTGTGGTGTCTGCCCGTCGCGTCCTCATATCGGACGATCCCAACAAAGTAAATCGCCCTCGTGTGTTCGAGGATTCTCTCACCTTCTGCGTGAGTTAATATTGGCCCCGCATTGTCGTGTTCAAATGACTCTCCCGGTCGCACGATGCGGTTAGGCGCCACATTGCCCATTGCGGCGACTGCCGGAAGAAATTGGTCCCGCCAAAGTCGGTCAGCGAATCGCGTTTCCTCGAAGGGGTCAGACGGGGGGGCGTCGGCGGGAAGGGCATTGCCGACGGTGTTGACTCGTGCTTCCATATCTCCGCTGTTACGAAGTATAGCCTGGCAGACGATTGGGAATCCGACACTCAGTTGGCCGGGCAAGAACACTCTCTGCACAGTGATCCTGGCCCCGGTGAGCGGCGGCGAGGGAGTCGGCCTCTGCTGTAGTTCATGCTCTAGTTCCTGATACATTTGATATGGGACCGTGATGAATCCGTATAGTAGCGCGGCAACGAACAGCAGAATGGAAACTGCCCAGAGCCAACTGTTGTAATCTCTGCCAGCATGAAGTGCGGCCAGCGCTCCGAAGATAATTCCGGCGACAAACGCAGCAGCTCGCGTCCAACCGAAAGCGCTCCGAACAGCGCGACGAGCCCATTCCCCGTAGAACTCGTGGGGCGTCATGCCCAGCACATTTACTACTCTCCCCGGCCTTGGTCCTGTGAAAGTACATCGGTACGAAGGGGCTACCCGACGGCGCTGGTGGGCTTCTGCTTGGCTCCGGCCTGGCTATCGCGCTGTAACTGGATCTTGTGGACAAGATCCGTCAATTCGCGTCCGCCAATAAGTGTGACGTGATGTTTCCTCGCGAGGTCGATAGCCGGGCCGGAGAAATCCGAGGTCGTCACAAAGAGCCCGTGGTCCGCTTTATGGTGGACGGTCATCATGCCGATGAACTGCTGTATGTCTGGCGATCCGACACGATGCCCTGGCACGTACCGCTTACATTGCACGACGACCGACTTTCCGCTTTGATCGCGGCAAGTTAGATCGGCCGCAAGGTCCCCTGAGCCACCTACGCACCTGACGCTTCGGTAGCCGGTCTCGGCGAGAATGTCCCCGACGCGCCGCTCAAACTCTCGCGGCGTACACGCGAGCAGGTCGCCGAGCGTCCGAATGTGTTGCAGTCGGCGCTGCCGATCACCTTGAGGAAGCCGGATCCAAAAATACCATGCTCCCGCAGCACCCAGCGCGATCATGAGCACGCTGCCCGTTGTCCATCTGTGCGCGAGGGAATTGAGCCCGACGAGCCCACCAGCCATTACAAGGGAGACGAGACCCAACCTGAAGCGGATCTCATCCAGAGCCATTATCTTAGACTGGCCGCCCAGGCCAAGATCGCGCTGATGAAGACCATCCCAAGCGTCAGCGCAATATACTCAACTGGAAACTTGACGGCGCGTGCTTCGGCGATGGACTCGCGGCAATCCTCAGCGCCCGGCGTTCGCACGAAGGATCGCCCCCTCGACCAGTTCGATGACGAGTTCATGGGGCAGGCGTCCCGTCCTGCGGGCCCGTTCTTCGCAATGCTCAACGACATGAGCCGGGAACCCAAAGGCATCGAGCGACTTCAGTGAAAGGTTGAATTGGGCGCGGTTCCACGCGCCCGCGAGAGACTTGTCCCGACGTTCGATACGGTCTCCTATGCTCGACACCGCCGGACCCTCCCCTCGATAAGTCGGCAGAGTGGATCAATGCCCATCCACCTCGGGTTTTAGACAACTCCACAGAAGCCCGTTGTTGCCTCGATGGAGTTAATGCGTAGCCAATGACCCAACGTCTAGTGTTGCTCGCTTACTTGGCAGGGTTGCGGCGAATCGGGTTTGAAATGAAGGGTTGCAGTCCGAACACTATGACAATAGGCGGAGAGCCGTCAATGTTGGCGACTTTTGCTCTGGTCCTCCGGCTGTGCCTTACCGCCGTACTTCACGCAGCGATTGCCGTGCTCCGATCAACAGCTCCCTCACTTGGCGCGGACGGCGGAGTCTAAAAATCTCGGCTCTAAAATTAGAGCGGCCCGTAACTCCTAGGCCAATTTCGATTTCCTCGCCTTCCGCCTCTTCGCTTCACGAGCCTCGACCGCCAGCCTCGCCAACCGCGACCGCTCCTGTGCCGACAGACTGCTCATTCGTGCCTTCCCGCCAAGGCGTCCCAACGTGACAGCGGCCGGATTCTTTTTTCTTTTACGCGACGGCCGGGTCATCGTACAGCGACCACGATCACGGTCTCGCTCCGGTCCAAGTCATAAATGAGGAACTCCACACCCTTGAACACAAGTAAGTGCGCGGCGTGCTTCCCTTGGTCATCGACGTAGGTGTTGTCCACGCTCGTCGGTTTTCCCATCGCAGCGAGAACCTGCCGTTCTGTTGATCCGTAGTGCAGGCCACTCGGCGTTAGATATTGCGGAGCGTAATGGGCGGCGACCCACACAATGGTTCCGGACGAATCTGCAACGGCGAAGAGACCGTGCGCGCTTGTCACGCTATTTCCGCCCAACTCCGTAATGTCGAACCAGTAATACCGAGTTTCCCCACGAACCTTCTTGTCCGGCAGCACAGTTTTTGGCTGACCCATTGCTGCCACGGCGTCGGTGATAGACATGCCGATCTTCAGCGGACCAATTCGGTCTCCGGGAATGATTTGATGGTCGTCTGATACGGACTGTGCGGCAGCAGCGCCAACAACGACAGCGCAGGCAAGCAGTAGAGCGACTGTGATGAACGCAAACGCCTTCATGGGCTTTCCCTCCTCGTGTTCCTGGAAACCAATCAAAGCAGTTGGATCGAGGCAAGCGGTTGGATGACACCAGCCAGTAGACAGCCGCTTGTCACTGTGTGCGATACTATGGTTAGCAGTTTTGCACCGCAGCGACGAGCCGTAGACCTCTCAGGGGTCTGCGGCTTTTTCTTTTGGGAGCCAATGAGCCGAGAGGGGGACAGATGGAGACTCCAATCACGACACGGCCCAGCCAGTAGACAAGATCCTGTAACACTTTCGCCCGCCCCTTCGCTTCACGAGCCTCGACCGCCAACTTCCCCAACTCCGACTTCTGCTTATCTGTCATCCCTCGCATCCTGGACTTGCCTCCCAAACTCCCAAGCGAGACAGCAGCCGGGTTCTTTTTCCGTTTACGCATTACTGCGTCTCCTCTCGTTCATCGGCCATGCCGCCCTGGTTGGGCAAGCCGGTTGTCGGGGACGCCTTCGAATTGACAACCGGGGTGGTCCATGAGATACTTGGCCTTGAGAAACTGTCATTTTTTCCGTACCTCGCAGTTCTGTACTCGCAATACCCCGTACTAGAACCACTCATAGCAACCAGCCTCCAAGGCAAAGACCATTGGTCTTACGCTTGGATTCCTTCGGGGTATCGCCATGCCTTCAGGGCACAGCACAGCGCGCCGTCAACGTCAACGGCTCCGGAAACGGATTGAAGAACTGCGAGAACAGGCAGCGGGTGGAGATGTGCGTGCCCAAATAAAACTTCGGTGTCTTGAGAAACATCAGGAGGCGGCCCGGCTGATGCGCGTCGCCAAGTCAAATCAAATCGCCCGTGCCTCTCGCGCTGCGTCGAGGGCGGTGCTTGGGGAACTGAACCGGCTCCCGATTGTTTCAGAGTTCTCCGGAGAAGAGTCGGTGTTGCTCGATCTTCCGACACTGTCATTTGTACGGGCTCAGTGTTGCCGCGTGCCAAACAACTGGCCGACAAAGCAACCGGGCTAAGAGGGAGGAAATCGGAATGGAAAAGATGCTGTATACCACAGCGGATGCGGCCCGTCGAATTGGCCTCGCACAGGAGTATCTCGTGCGCTTGTGCCAGTCGGAGAAAGTGCCTTCAGTGAGTGTTCCCGGTGCAGGCGGAACCCGACGCGCGGACGGACATCCGAACCATTGGTATCTGCTGACGCCGGAAGTCGTTGCTGCAGCCGTGGCGTTCAAGGCGACCGGCGGTCGGTTCTTTGGAGGCCAGTTCATTGAGTTTCTGAGGGGCGAGGGCATGTCCACACAGAGCCTTCACCGCACGCTGCTTACCCCAACCAACGTGAGAGACCTGCTCCACGTCCCCTACATCGTCATCGTCGATGCGGCCTTGCGTGGCGAGTTGCCGGGGACCGTGACCCTCAGCAACGGACAGACCCTATTTTCCGAGGAAGCCATCGCGGCGCTCAAAATCATTCAGGCAAGTGGTCAACTATCGCCACACGCCTTCAGACGGTCGCAAGCGGTTCGAAGGATCCGTCACAGCAGCGCACCAGTCGAGCAGGTCGAAGCACTGGTCGCTGCGGCCAGCACCAAGTAACCCTGCACCAGCGAACCCGCACCCCAGCATCCAACTTGGCCCCGGCAAGCGTATCCGGGAGAAAGGAATATCCCTATGTGGACTGTTGTCTTGCTGGACTCTTCGTCCGGCAAGGAACTTCTGCGATATAGCGACCGAGACCGTATTAGAGCCGCGCTTGGAGTGCTTCGGTTCATGGACAAAGACCTTGACCGTCGCCTTGACGCGATTGGAAAGTCCACGCGCGTGAACTCCGCCTCCCATCCTGACAGGCCAGTGAACGGCCTGGAAAGCGAGCACACCAATGGAGCGCCAAGCGCACGATAAAAGCGAGTATCGAACACCTCGGAATAGCGAGAAGCACCATGAGTAACAGGTGCATGAGGGCAGTGTGGGAGCACTCAATGGCTAAGGGGCCTGAACTGCTGATGCTTATTGCCCTTGCTGATCGTGCCGACGACAAAGACTGGACCGTGTGGATGGGCAAAAATGGGCTTGCCAAAAAGACCCGCATGTCTCGGGCATCTATAACCCGTTACCTAAGGGCCGCAACCGAACGGGGCGAACTGAAGAGGGTTGAGCAGCATTGGGGCAGGTATCACACCACCCTCCGTACGGTTATGCCAAAATATGCACCCTCGCAACCCAATGCGACAAGACAGTAAGCCAAGGACGCTAGTTACTAGGCTCACAAGGTGAGCCCATCTACTAGGCTCAATTTGAGCCCCCATGGGCTCATAACCGTGAGCCCGTTACTAGGCTCATAAGGTGAGCCTCTATAACCAAGAAGATACCAAGGAAGTACTCTGCCGCGCAAAAACGCGCGGGGCGCTTCGCGCCGTGACCACCAACCGAGTGACGAGGTCACGGGCTAAGGACGCCGTCAAGGTTGCCGTCACGGAGGGGCCCGCATGGAGCGCGACGCGATGGTTTACACGTTAACCAATGGTTTCGCCCCCTGTACTGAGTTACCTGATCCTGGCGCCTGCACCCCGATTCCATAAGGGAGAAAGAGCAGGTGGCCCATGAATGTCGCACACGCGAACGCACATAACCACTCTGTCCTCGAAAGCACGCGTCGGGATCTGGCTATCAGGAGATTGGCACATAGGCGCAGCGACCTGTGTGCGTTGCGATAAAGCTGGTCACGGCGGTCCGAGGCGCGACATTTGGGATTTGTTTGACCAACGAGGAGGGCGTTATCGAAGTCTGCGCGATACACGACTCGTGTGCCGAGGAAATGAGCAATCTCTTCCTGGTGGGGATGGGTCACTAGGACCTGTGTGTGATACTGCCATAGTAACCCAGTGGCAACAAAGGCCGTCTGTGATACTCCGTGGTTTCCCGATCAGTCTTTACGTCCTGGTTCGCACCTCGCGCCCCGGTCTGCGGCCCGTATGCCGTATGCGTTAGGGATTCTCGTAGTGGGAGTAGAGGTAGAGATGTCAGGGGAATGTTTTCAGGGACTGCTATAGTTACCCATGAAATAGACAGGCTTGGTCCAAACGCTCATCATTAGCCCCTTTGCCCTGCCCTTCCCTCTGCCCAACGCGGTCACGTCACTGGTAGAAAAATCCGTGTGATTCGATCCCGGTAGCGGAATCGAGTCGTTGGACCCAGAGCACCGTCTCAACATGCTTTACCGGCCTGCACGCTTGTCTTTGCCCTGGTCGGTCTCCATGTGGGGGCCATAGAGCCGAGTATTCTTGGTGATGTACTGAATCTGTCGCACCGCCCAACGCCTCCCCGTCTGCGTTCTGATCCGGTCGGCGTTCAGGGCGGCGGCGATTCCTCGAAGGCTTGTGCCCCGAGCCCGCATGGTGTAGATTCGCCGCACGATCTCCAGTTGACGAAGGTTTGGCTTGAGGCGCTTGCCGTCCCGAGAGAATCCAAACGGCGTCGGGCCATAGACTCGGCCTTCTTCACGCAACTTGGCGAGTGCGTCGGTGGTTCGGGCCGAGACCTGGCGCTGTTCGAACTCCGCGAACGTTCCAAGCATCGACACCATGGCTGCGCCCATCGGGGAATCGGTATCGAAGGACTCGGTGAGACTGACCAGCGCCACCTTTCGTTTTTGGAACTCACGAATGAGCGTCAGCAGGTCATACAGGCTCCGACTGAGCCGGTCGATCTTGAAGACCAACACCGCGTTGATCTTGCGGGCTCGAACATCCTCCCGCAGTTGGTCGAGGGCATCGCGGCGAGTCGTCTTCGCGGAGACTCCCGCGTCCGTGTAGACCTTGACGATGCGCCATTCACGTATCTTGGCGTACTCGCGCAACCGGCTCTCCTGTAGCGCCAGGCTGACGCCGGTGTTCTTCTGCTCCTCGGTCGAGACGCGGCAGTAAATACCGACGCGTGTCTTGCCGTCTTGCTCAATCGGACCCATTGTTGCTCCTCCTTCTCTTTGGTGCGGCCTCTGTTCAGGGACAGGGAGCCTGCGCGATACAGGCTCCTAGTCTCCGGCCAGGCGGCTAGTTGACGCCTCCGTCTCCGATCAAGGGCACTCGGCACATAATCGACTTGGCGAACGCAAGCGCGTCGGCGAACGTCTCAAAGTCTTTGGCGTAGTGCTCAGCCAGTGTGAACACTTCAACCACATAGCGCACGGGGCTGCGCCCCTCTCGCATGAACACTGAGGGGTTCTCGTAGATCACGGCCTTCGCGCTATCCGTCTTCCAGACATCGCGCACGGTCCACGAACTCCAAAAGCGTTCCATTGTGGCCTCCCTCCGCGAAGGGAAAGAAAGGCCCGGCGTAGCGTCTGGCGAAGCCTCTGACTTGGCCGCATCGGCGAGCCTCCTCTCCCGAGTCGTTCTCCCAAGGGCGCTTGTGACTGGTTGCGTTGCTGGTGCGGCCTTACTTGTCGCGCATTGGCATGACCAGGGCTTCTACCTGCGCGGATTCCTTGGAATGGGAGACTACCACCTTGGTAGCCTTCTCCGAGCCGTGGAACTCGAAGCGTACCATCGGCTTATGCCCGTCATCGGCGAGCGCCGCCAAGGCTTTGAGTGTGTCCGCGAGAATGTTGGCATCGAAGGCGATTGCGAAGGTAGGCTCATCCTTCGGCATTACCTGGTCGATATTCGGGTAGTTCCCGTCCACCGGCTTAACGGGCGTGATAGATGCGGATTGCAGGTCGGTAGACGCGAAGGTAACTTGCGCTTGTTCCATTGTGAGGGCGAGACAGCCGAGGATGGGCCGATACTTAGGCTTAGGGACGGCCTTAAACGCCTTCTTCCAGGCGTCCAGGGGGATAATCGCTTCTTGAGCGCCGTTAGCGTTGGCGTCGAATCCAGCGATGGTCGGGAAGTCTTCGGGCTTGAAAGGGGTCGGCACGGTCGCCCGAATCATCCTCGCCCCGTCCGTAGCTTCGATAATCACCCCTGCGTCAGTCGCCTTTACGTGGACACCGCATAGGGCCGAACGGTTCTCATCCTTACTGGCAACATCTGCAACCCGTTCAAACGCTTTGGGAATCAGAATCATCTTTGCCGTGCGGGGGACTTGCGGAGAATCCTGTTCCTGTGCCATCTGGTCTCGCCTCCTTTTCGTGATCTCCCAAGGGCAAGGCGAGCGTATCAAAAGGTAGCGTATGTGTCAATAGGTTCCTTATGATACAACACTAAACACGTAGAACCCGTGATATGAACGGCCTACAGAAGGATGAAGGCTGTTGGGCTCAGCCTATTTCCCTGTGAGGAAGCCTAGGGCAGCACGCGGCCTGGTACGGCGCAGCAAAGGGATCAAGACCGCATCGGGGGGGGCAGGCCCCCGGGGTGTCCCCCTGCAGACCAGGGACTGGGACCCCTTGGCGATCCGCCGCCCCCTATTGGCAAGTGCGTGAACAGAGCAACCTGGTTTTCGTGTGATACATCCGTTTTCTGGGAGGAGACAAAACCATGGTCATGATTCAGGTTGAAGAGGGGAAGGCAGAGGTGTTCGACGTGGATTTTGATCAGGCTCTATCGGCTCTGCGTTTTCTCAGAGACCGGATTCCACCAAAACCACGGACTCCATCGAGCAGAAAGACCAAGCCGGTGCGGAAGTCCGTGAGACGGTCAGGGCGATGAAATCGTGAGTGAAGCAGCCGAGAGAGAAACGACGATCACCTGGAGTGATGCTGACGGGGGGATCGCAATGGTCTGGACCGCGCAACGCTCGATGGCGAGTCGCCTCAAGAAGATCCGTGGGGCTGAGGTGGTTGAGGTCCACACGACCGAACGCGGTGACTGGACCGGCGAGACTTGGAGGGTGCCGGTCGCGGCTGTGCTTCCGAGGAACACGAGGAAAGGTCGTCCCATGACGGAGCCTCAGCGACAGGCACTCCGGCGGGCTCATGGGGCCAGGACACTTGCGGCCGTCGTCTAGAAGGGCCTCCACAGTCCCGTCCTGACCCCAAAATCATTGCTCGTGAGCAAGAAATTGGCGGCTCGGGCGTGGACCCCGGTGTCTAGATACCCCCTGACGAGAGAAGGCCCTTATAGGACAGTTTTGTGGTTGCCACATGGGTAACCGAAAAACCCTGACGCATCCGCTGGTCAGTGAAAAGGTGGTGGAACCATGCCATTCATCGCAATCTTCGATGACCAGTCAGGACGCCAGGTGGCTCGCTTCGACCTGAACGAGCCTGATGCCAAAGCGGTGCTCGGCTACGTCCGAGGCATCGCTGTGTCGCGGCAGAAGCCGAAGACCGCGCAGCAACCGCCGGGATCGCCGATGCCGGAGACGGCCGTCCGATACCCGCAGCCTCACCAGCCGGTGTTCGGGCAGCACCCATCCACCGGAGCGGTGCCGGGCAATCTGCACCCTGCCGTTGCGTTGAATGGTCCCGGGACGGCAGGCGTCTCCAAGAACGCTCCCGACAGGTTCGCGAATCCCAAGTTCCGTCGCCAGCCGGTGAGGTGACGGGGCGTGACGTTTCACGAACGATTGAACGTGGGGCTAGGCGCTTGGCAGGAGTTGATGGGTCCGGTGACCTGCGAGAATCGGGCCCGGACCTGCCCCCCGATTTTCAAAATACTCTAACAGGGTAGGTGAGGTTCGTGCCCATCCTTTCGCAACCAACCCCAGGGGGAAGCCCCGCTTCGCTCGTTGCTGGTCGATCCAACATCAATCCCTTGCTGCAAAATCAGTCAGGGAACCCGGACGTGACCTTTGGACGGCTTGGCCTTCCCTACGCCATGCCTCGTGCAGGGTCTCCTGAAGCGGCTCGGATGCCGCGAGGTGCCGGTGTAGGAATCAACTCCTCACCGACTGGAGCGGTCGAAGGTGGAGACAGCACCGTGTCTAGGATGCTGGCAAATGCGATGACGCCTCAACCAACAGGTTCCGTTCAGGCGGCCACAGGCACTCCGCCTCCTGCGGTCATGGCGCAACAGGTGGCTCCGGTGGGTCCAACCGTCCGGCCTGCTCCTCCTGTCACTCCATCGCCGCTGTCGGGGCCTGCCCCTCAGCCCGCGTCACGGCCTACGGCGGCACCTGCTCCTACAGGACAACCTGCCGGGGGTGGCACGTCGAGCGCAGTAAGGTCCGCTGCTCCGTCTGCCGCTCCTGCTATGGCCGCTCCCACCGGGGCTCCGTCTCCATGGTGGAACTCGACACCGGCTGCCGGTCAAAACCTGTCTCCAAATTGGTGGGAGACCCAGGGCGTACCTCCGAGCGTGATGATGGATCGTTCCGAACAGGACCGACTGGGGCCTTACGGGTTTACGCAGTACAAGAGTCCCGAGGGCAAGCAAGATACGGGAGGAACGGGTAAAGATAGCGGCACCACCGAAACGACGGGCCAAGAAGGCAACTATTAACGCGTGAGCCACAAAAGGAACCATCGGGGAGTGGAGACAATCGTCTCTGCTGCCCGAGCGCGTCACGGCGAGACGGAGAGAGAACGGCACCTCCACACACTCAGGTCACATAAGGAGAAGTAGTCATGGCCTCCCCTGACGATCTGCGCAAGAGAAAAGGTAGAGGTGAGAAAACAACGATTGAACGGATGCTGGAAAAAGGAAGAGGCTCTTCGGAGCACCCTGGCGTAGAGGCTCCCTATCCAAAGGTTCCGGGGTCTCCGGATCAGCCCGGTGGAGAGCCGGACAGGGGAAAGGGTCCGGGCCGTTCGGATCAGCCCCAAGGATTTTCGTCCACGGCGTCGAATAAGTAAGGGCACCCCCGGTTTTTAACCTGCACCTGCCCAGGCGAAATGTTGGCAGGAGCCCACGCAAGCACCTCTGCGATCCTACCGACCAGGAGTTGTCCCGTGCCTCCCGTTGAGGCACACGGGACGGGTCCCCCCGTGTCCTCTCCATCCAAGGAACGCTCCACCGTCAATCGAAACCTCTCTCCCGCAGCGCTTCGAGCGCGGGGGTGGGCGATGCCAGGGCATATCCGAAAGTTCCGGAAGTATCACGTTCTTCGGATTCACATCGGGCACAGGAAGTACCGAGACTACTACTACCGAACCCGTCAAGAGGCCGAGGCCGCGCAGGCAGAACTAGCGACCCATGTGCGGGCGCACTCCTCGGGTCTCGGCATCGCCGGGAGTCCCAAAGAGCGATTGGCACCGTACCTGCATGACTGGCTCGACCTGCGCCGAGGGCGACTCTCCCCGAAGACCGCAGAGCGATACGACTCAATGATTACACGGATTGGGAAAGACCCGCTCGGCAGCCTGCTCCTACACCGCGTCTCCAGTCGCTCCCTCGAAGCGTTCTATGTACGGCTTGGGGAGCGGGGACTGTCGGCGACGACAGCCCATCACTACCACCGCTTTTTACACAAGACGCTCAGAGATGCTGAGCGGCAGGAATTGATCCGCCAGAACCCGGCGCACCTGGCTGAGGGGCCACGGCGCACACAAGCACGACCGGAGGTCTGGACAGAAGCGCAGGTCCATTTGTTCCTGAGCGAAGCCCGCGAGCGAAGCCAGCACTATCCGCTGTACTTGTTCTTAGCCGCCACAGGGTGCCGCCTGGGAGAGGCCCTGGCGCTTCACTGGACAGACGTGGACCTGAGGGAAGCGGACGTGACGATCCGCTCTTCGCTCGTGAGGCCGCGCGGCGGCGGATACGTAGTGAAGACTCCAAAGACCCGCAGTTCGGAACGATGCGTCGGGATCCCTCAGGAACTTATCGAGTGCTTGAAGGCGATGCCCAGACGGGGAGAGTTTGTCTTCTCGCGGCGGGACGGTGGGCCGCTCCACGCGAACAATCTGCGACGGCGCGACCTCCAGAAACTGTGGGAGAAAAGGTTGGATGGCACTCCGTCATCGTTGACAGCGATGTCATGGAGGCGGGCCCTGCACAACCTCAGACACTTTCATGCCTCGTATCTCCTCCAGCAAGGTGCCAACGTGCGGGCCGTCTCGGAGAGACTGGGGCACCGAACAGCATCATTCACACTGAACACCTACGCTCACGTCATCCGCCGGAAGGACGCGACCACGGGGATGATTGCGGAGTTTCTGGCGCGATCAGTGTGAAGGATGCGCCCCATCCAGCCAGGCCATGTATTTCAAGGCCAGGCGAAGGGTTGCTAAGATCTAACAGCGTGGATTGTGGTCGTTGCTGGATCTCAGTTAAGCAATCAGTAGGGTCGTTCGTGGGGTGAGGGGACCGCCATGAACACCGTAATCGTCTTAGTCAGCCTTTTCGCCCTGCTGGTCTTCGTCGCGTGGATCATAGACAATGCGAAGACCGCCAAAGTCTATCGCACCCTAAGGCCGAAGCTCGACAATCTTGAAAACCAGGAACAAGCCTTCAAGAATCAACAGGCTGATTGGGCGCGAAAGCTTGAAAACCACGAACAAGCCTTCAAGAATCAACAGGCTGATTGGGCGCGAACTCTTGAGGCAGAGAAGTTCGAATGGGCTCGGAAGATCGAGGCGGACAAGAAAGCTATTGAGATGATCGCGCACGAAAAATCCGTGGGTTTCCCCTGGCTGGCAGAGGCGTATGCGGACTACTTCCACCTGCTGGACATGAAAGAATCGAATTACCTACGGCACAAATCGCATCCAGCCGTGAAATCAGCGCAGCAAGTTCGTGAAATCGCACAGCAGCGGCGAATCGCCGAAAAGACATGGCGTGTTCTGAAGTATCAACTCAAATATTACGAGGAACTCTTCCCATTCTTGGTCGAGTTCAAAGAAGAGGCCATCGACGACCTCATTCGTCAACTGACGACAGGCACTCCACAGCCAGAAGCGGACGACGAAGATCCGGTAAGGCACTGGTTGACGCAGGCCGAGTACAGCAGTCTTGCGTCAGCAACAAGAAACCAGCTGGCGCTCGACCGGTATTGGCGAAGGAAGAAGTCCTCCTGGGAACTGGGCCGGGACTACGAGCGGTACATTGGCTATCTGTATGAAGTTGACGGGTGCCGCGTGTTCTACCAAGGCATCATCGAGGGGTTCGCAGATCTTGGTCGAGACTTGGTGGTTGAACACCCTAGCGGCCAAATCGAAATTATCCAGTGCAAATACTGGTCCCAGGACAAGCTCATCCACGAGAAGCATATCTTTCAACTCTACGGCACCCTGGTTGCGTATCGGATCGACCATCCTCAGTCCCAGGTTTCCGCCACCTTCGTGACCTCCACGGCTCTGTCGGACAGGGCCAACCAATTTACGAAGGCTCTAAACATACGTTCCTTGCAACACCAGCCCTTAAAGCAATATCCTTGCATAAAGTGCAACGTGTCGCAGAGGGACGGCGAGAAGATCTACCATCTTCCTTTTGACCAGCAGTACGACAGGACACTGATCGGGCACCACAAGCTGGAGTGCTATTTGACGACCGTGGCAGAGGCTGAACGACTTGGATTTCGCAGGGCCTTTCGCTGGCACGGAGATTCTGCGGCGTTGTAGTAGCCGATATTCGACCATCCGCCCGGCAGTACCGTGAAGTGCTTATGAACGCTGACCGGCTTAGGGATTCTTTGAGCGGTGCAGGTCTTGAACCTGCGGCCTCATCCGTGTACCCTTCGGATACCCATCACCTGTCGTATCGGAACACGCTAGAGCCCTTGGTAATCAAGGCCCAGAGAAAATAACACCCGAACTTTTAACCCGGGCGTCGGGGGTTCGAGTCCCTCAGGGCCCACCAGAACTTTTTCGGTACGCTACACTCCGTTCTTGCACGTCCTCTGCTATCCGCCGCGGCGAGGGACAGGCGTCGAGGTACAAGAATAGTCTCTGAACTTGCCACGGCGGCACAAAAGGGGGAACAGATGAGAAATCGCGTGTGGCTCGTCGGCGCACTGCTCATGTCCGCGCTGTTCGCCGGCGCCGCCCTGCGGGTTGATGCGCAGTCGGCGGACGAGAAGACCGTGAGAGCGCTGTACGACCGATACATTGAAGCGTTCCGGGCGAAGGACATCAACAAGATCATGTCCCTGTACCTTCCGGATGAGAGCCTGGTCGTGTTCGACGCGGTGCCGCCTCGTCAATACGTCGGCGCGAAGGCCTTCCGAAAAGACTATGAGGGATTTTTCGCCATATTCCCCGGCCCGAATGCGGGCAAATTCGATGATCTTCGTGTCACCGCCGCGGGCACGCTCGCGTACGCGCACACTATCGGCACCTTCGATTTGACCGACAAGGCCGGCAAACATGTCACGTGGACGTTCCGCCTCACCGACGTCTTCCGCAAACTCAACGGGAAGTGGACTATCGTCCATGAGCATGCTTCGTGGCCGGTTGATCCGGCGACCGGCAAGGCGGATTTCCTCTCAAAGCCGTAACATGGCGTCAGCCCGGGCGTCGGGGGTGCGAGTCCCTTAGGGCTGCCGGCCAATACCCGCGTACCACACCCGCCCCCCGCGTCCCTGGATGATCGCCTACTCGGAAGGGACGTCCGGTCGGACGAAGGTGAAGCCGAACCGTCCCTTGACGCAGAGGTGGCCGCGCGTCACGCTGTGGTCCGAAGGCGACGTGACCTTGACGATCCGATTGTCCTGCACGTGCAGCTCCAAGGCGCAGCCGACGCCGCAGTATGGGCAGATCGTCTCGGTGATATGCTGCCGTGGTTCGTCCCACTTCCCCGCCTGCCGCATGCGGTGTTCGATCAGCGGCATCAGCGCTCCCGTCGGACACACGGCCACGCAGTTGCCGCAGAACACGCAGCGGGAGTCGAGCAGCGGTGCGTCTGCCCCGGTGTCGATCCGCGCGGCGAACCCCCGGCCGGCGACCGAGAGGGCGAACGTAAATTGCGCGTCGTCGCCGCAGGCTTCGACGCATTTGTAGCAGAGGATGCACTTCTCGTACTCGCGCACGTAGAGGTCGTTGTCGTCGCGTAACGGGTCCTCCACCCGGCGCACGCCGGCTCCAAAGCGCATCGGGTCCCCGCCGTACTCCGCGAGGTAGGCCCGCAGGTCAGGCGCCGTGGACGTATCCACCGATGAGGCCAGCAGCTCCAGGACCACCTTCCGCGCCCGCCGCACCCGCTCGCTGCCGGTGCGGATCTGCATGCCGGCCTCGACGCGGCGGGAGCAGGAAGGAACGAGGGCACGGCTGCCCGCGAGTTCCACGACGCAGACCCGGCAGACGTTGATCGGCGTCAGGTTTGGATGGTAGCAGAGGGTCGGCGTGTCGACGCCGGCGCGCCGCAGCGCCTGCAGGATGGTCGTCCCTTCCTCCGCCTCCACCGGCCGCCCGTCGACTTCGACCGTCAGGCTCACGGCACTCCTCCCGCGATCTCGAGCGCGCTCAGCACCGCGCCGGACGCCGTCTGCCCCAGCCCGCAGATGGACGCGTCCGTCATGGCCGCGCCGACCTCCCGCAGCAGCGCGGCGTCCCCCGGCCGCGGCTGCCCGGCGGCCAGGCGCGCGACGATCTCCCACTGCCGCTGCGTGCCGACGCGGCAGGGGACGCACTGCCCGCACGATTCTTCCTGGAAGAAGCGTGCCACGCGCAGGACGACGTCCCAGACCGCGGCCGTCTCGTCCAGCACGATCACCGCGCCCGAGCCGACCGTTCCCCCGGCGGTTCGCAGGTCTTCGAACGTCAGAGGCAGGTCCAGCCGCTCCGGCCCGAGGAACGTGCCGGCCGCACCGCCACACAGGACGGCCTTGAGGTGTCGTCCCTGCCAGACGCCGCCGGCGAGCGCGAGCAGTTCGCGCAGCGTGGTGCCGAACGGAACCTCATACACTCCGGGGCGCGCGACGTGGCCGCTCAGGCAGAAGAGCTTCGTGCCGGCCGACTGTTCCGTACCGCAGCGCCGGAACTCCGCCGCGCCGTCCCGCACCACGAGGGGCACGGCGCAGAGCGTTTCCACGTTGTTGACCAGCGTTGGGTCGCCGAAGAGGCCGGCCTCGGTCGGGAACGGGGGCTTGTTGCGCGGCTCGCCCCGTCGCCCCTCGACCGAATTGAAGAGCGCCGTCTCTTCCCCGCAGATGTAGGCGCCGGCACCCCGGAAGACCCGGATGCGAAAGGCCCGGCCCGAGCGGGCCACGTCGGCGCCGAGGAGTCCGGCGTCCTCGGCCTGCGCGATCGCGTGCCGCAGACGTTCCGCGGCCAGATGATACTCGCCGCGGATGTACACCAACCCTTCCTCCGCCCCTACGGTCAGGCCGGCAATGGTCATCGCCTCGACGACCGCGAACGGGTCTTCCTCCATCAGCACGCGGTCCTTGAACGTGCCGGGTTCACTCTCGTCAGCGTTGCAGACGACCCGCCGCCGCCCCCGCGCCCCGGCCACGGCGCGCCACTTACGGCCGGCGGGGAAGGCGGCGCCGCCCCGTCCGAGCAGGCCCGACGCGTCCAGTTCCGACAGCACCCATTCGGCGCCGCGCTCGACGGCCTTCGTCAGGGCGCCGTAACCGTTCGCCCCACGGTACCCGGCCAGGCTCTGGGGGTCCACTCGGCCGGCGCGCGCAAGCAGCCGCCGGACCTCAGGCACCGGCGGATCCTTTCGCCGCCGCGGCGATTTCCTCAACCGTAGCGTGCCGGTGCAGGCGCCCGGCGACGGCGGCGACCGGCGCGTGGTCGCACTGGCCGAGGCAGGGGACGGTCTCCCACTCGACGGCGCAGGCTCGGCCGGCGGCCTGCGCCCCGTGGGCCTCACCGGTGAAGCGCCGGGCCGGCCCGTACCGCGCTTCGAGCGCTTGGAGCAGCGAATCGGCGCCGCGCAAACGGCAGGGGACGTCGTCGCAGACGTGAACGGCCGCTCCGCGCGGCGGCTCGAGCCGGAACAGCGCATAGAAGGTGGCCACACCCCAGACGTCGGGGAAGGACAGGCGCATCTTGTCGGCGAGCAGCTCGAGCGCGCCCTTGGGAAGCCATCCGAGGGAGGCTTGAATCTCATGGAGCAGCGGCAGGAGATCCGACCGACGAGGGTCGGCGCCGAGCCGGGCGAGCGCGCGGTCGACCGTCGCCCGCTCATCGTCCGCGACGGCGTGCGGGGGATTGCGCTCAGTCGGCATGGGCGTGCGCCTCCTCGCCGACCTGTTCCTCGCTCCACGCGCCGCGCGACGCGACGCGCTCGACCGCGATGGCCGTCGCCTTGAACTCCGCGGTCCCCGACTTCGGATCCCAGGCGTCGATCGTCAGCACGTTGGTCGGCACGATCTCCGGATGGTGCAGCGTCATGAAGCAGAGCCCCGGCGCCAGCGTGTCGTCCGGCTTCGCCGGCACGAGCACCGAGGCGCGCCGGGATCGCACTCGCACCAGGTCCCCCTCGTTGATCCCGAGCCGCTGCGCGTCCTCGGGCCACATGCGCAGAAACTCCATTTGCGGCCGGGCCGCCGCGTAGCCGCGCGATTGCGTGCCGGTGTTGTAGAACTCCAGTTTCCGCCCGGTCGTCAGCAGGAAGGGGTACGTGGCATCCGGCTGCTCCACCGGAGGCTCCCAGTCGACGGGCATGAAGGGCGCGGGTTTGCCCGGCACCGGCCGCTGCCACAGGCGCTCGTGCAGGAAGAGGGTGCCGGGATGGCCCTCCTCGGGGCACGGCCACTGCAGGCCCCCGCACTCGGCGAGCCGCCGATATGACATGCCGCGGTGCCTCGCCGAGACCCGGCGCACCTCGTTCCAGACGTCTTCCGCGCCGGCGTAGCCCCAGTCATGGCCCATCCGGCCGGCGAGAGCCTGGAGGATCATGATGTCGTCGCGCGCCTCGCCCGGCGGGTCGAGGGCCTTGCGCATCAACTGCACGCGCCGCTCCGAGTTGGTCACCGTCCCCCCGCACTCGCACCACGACAGCGCGGACGGGAGGACGACGTCGGCGACGTCGGCCGTCTGCTGCAGCACAACGTCTTGCAGCACGATGAACTCCAGGCCGCCGAACAGCGCGCGGCACCGTACCTGGTTCGCTTCAGACATGAGCGGATTCTCGCCGATGATGTAGGCGGCGCGGATCTCGCCCGTCTCCATGCCTTCGAACATCAGGCTCTGGTGCAGCCCCCGCTTCGACGGAAGCGCTGCCCCCCACGCCGCCTCGAAGGGGGCGCGCTGCGCCGGGTTCTCGACGTCCGCTCCCCCGGGCAGGCGGTTGGGGATCGCGCCCATGTCGCCGCCGCCCTGCACGTTGTTCTGGCCGCGAAGCGGGTCCAGGCCGGATCCGTAGCGGCCGACATGGCCGGTGAGGTTCGCGAGGTTGCACAGCGCGTACACGCCGTCGGTCGCGTTGTGGTGCTCGGTGATGCCGAGCGTCCAGCAGATGATCGCGCGGGGCGCCGCGGCGTACATCCGGGCGACCTCGCGGATCGTGGCGGCGGAGACGCCACTGACGCGTTCGGCGAACTCGGGAGTGTACGAGGCGACTTTCTCACAGTATGCGGCGGCGTCCTCGGTCGCGTGCTCGATGAACTCCCGGTGCTGCAGCCCCTCGTCGAGGATCACATGCCCGATGGCGTTGGCCAGGGCGATGTCGGCGCCGACGCGGATCTGGAGGTGCAGATGTGCGAGCTCCGCCGTCGGCGTCCGCCTCGGGTCGACCACGATCAACCTCGCCCCGTTGCGGATCCCCCGGAGCATGTGATGAAACATGATCGGGTGCGTCTCGCGCGGGTTGGATCCCCACAGGAACAAGAGATCCGTCCGCTCCAGCTCTTCATAGGACGTTGTGCCGCCGCCCGCGCCGTACACCGTCTCCAGACCGGAGACGCTCGGCGCGTGTCAGGTCCGGTTGCAGCTGTCGATGTTGTTGGTGCCGATCACCGTCCGCATGAACTTCTGGGCGACGAAGTTCACTTCGTTGGAGGCCTTCGAACAGCTGAAACAGCAGAAGGCGTTCGGGCCGTGGGCCCGCCGGATCTCTTCGAAACGCCGCGCCACCAGATCCAACGCCTCGTCCCAGGTCGCGCGCTCGAGGCCGCGGGCACCTCGGACAAGAGGGTGCGTCAAACGCGCCAGCGGGCGTTGATAGCCTCGTGCCGGCACGCGTCACCTCCGGTTGCGCGAGCATCCGGTTCCTTCGTCCGAACCGTCTCCGCTGAGATTCCGTCTTGTTGCCTGCAGTCCTCTCGCGGTCGAACCCGAGAGCCCGTTGGAGGACCCGGGCGCACAGAGAACGGATTTCTCCCGGTCTACGCGAAACTACCGCGAGCCTAGCCCGCAAGGCGGGCAGCCCGGGGGGGGGGAAATGCTTGTGAAGATCACGCGCATCGACTGCCACGTCTTGCTCGACCCCGGGATGGACGTTCGCGCCACCAGCTCCGCCCAAGACGACTTGGTTGTCGAAATACACACCGATGAAGGTCTTGTCGGGATAGGGGAAAGCGATCTCAACCCCTGGATCGCTCGCGCGTGCATCGAGGCGCCCGGCACGCATGCGATGGGCCTGGGCTTGCGCGAGATGCTGATCGGCCAGGATCCGCTTCAAGTGGAGGCTCACTGGGAGCGGTTGTACGTGGGCTCGGCGATGAACGGACGCCGCGGCGCCGTCATCCACGCCCTCGGGGCGCTCGACATTGCACTCCACGACCTTCGCGGCAAGGCGCTCGGTCGGCCTTGCCACGCGCTGCTCGGCGCATCCCGTCCGGATCCCGTCGTCCCCTATGCCTCTCTGCAACCGGACGTCTCCGATTTCGACGCGTACCTTGTGTCCGTGGTCGAATGGGCGCGCGAGGCGAAACGTGTGGGGTTTCGGGCCGCGAAGCTTGAGATCACGCCGGCGGGTCCCTACGCTCACAAGGGCCTGCGCGCGCCGTACGAGCGGATGCGCGAGCCGATTGCCGCGGTCCGGGATGCTGTCGGATCTGAGTTTACGATCATGGTTGACGTCCAATATGCTTTCCCGGACGCCGAGACCTGTTTGAAGACGATCCGGGGTTGGGACGAATATGGCGTCTATTTTCTCGAGACGCCTCTGCCCTCCGACGATCTCGCGGGGTACGCCCGCGTAAGCCGCGAACAGCCGATCCCGATTGCCGCCGGGGAGTGGTTGGCTACCCGCTTCGAGTTCCTCGAGCTCATGGAGCGGGGCCGCGTGCGGGTCGTGCAGCCCGATGTGGGCCGCGTGGGGGGCCTGACCGAGGCGCGCCGGGTGTGCGGGTTGGCGGCGCAGCGGGGTTTGACGATCGTGCCTCACGCGTGGAAGACCGGGATCTCAATCGCCGCCGCTGCTCATCTGGCGACCGTGACCCCCAACTGCGCGTTCATCGAATTTCTCCCGGCCGAACTGTGCGAGTCGGCCTTGCGGCGTGACCTCGTCCGCCGCGGGCCTCGGATGGTGGACGGCGTCATCAGCCTGCCCGATGCGCCGGGTTTGGGCATCGAGTTGGACCGGGATGCGCTTGTGCGGTTCGAAGAGACGGCCGCACGAGCGGCCCGCTGACACCGTGGCGTCGTCCGTGTCCCGTCATCCGGCCGGAGCTTGTCAGGACTGCGTGTTTGCCTCCGGCCCAGGGCTCACGAAGGGCCTGGTCGAAGCGCTCGATTTGCATGCCCGGACGTTCTGAATGTGCGTTGACTCGCGCCGGCACAGCGTCGTCTAAGGGGGGCGGTTCCGTGCTGCACCTCGATACCGGAAACACCGGGTTCATGATTCTCTGTGCCAGCCTCGTCATGCTGATGACACCCGGCCTGGCGTTCTTCTACGGCGGCCTCGTGGGGCGCAAGAACGTCCTGGCCATCATGATTCAGAGTTTCGTGTCGATGGGCTGGACCACCGTCTTGTGGTGGCTCTGCGGATTCTCGATGTGCTTCAGCGGCGACCTGAAGTCCGGCACGGATATCGCCGGCGTCATCGGCAACTTCCACTGGGCTTTTCTCCGGGGCATCACGCTGTCCACACCCTCTCCCAACGACACCATTCCGATGATCGTCTTTTGCGCCTACCAGATGATGTTCGCGATCATCACCCCGGCGCTGATCACCGGCGCCTTCACGAACCGGGTCACCTTCAAAGCGTACATGCTGTTCCTGACCGCCTGGCTGCTGCTGGTCTATTTCCCGTTCGTCCACATGGTGTGGGGCGGCGGGCTCCTCTCGATGTGGGGCGTCAAGGATTTCGCCGGCGGGATCGTCGTGCACAACATCGCCGGGATGGCCGCGCTCGCCTCGGTGCTGTACGTGGGCCGGCGCCGCGTGCCGGAGACGGGGCCGCACAGCATCCCGCTCGTGGCCCTCGGCACCGGACTGCTCTGGTTCGGATGGTACGGGTTCAACGCGGGAAGCGAGTTCCGGGTGGATTCCGTGACGGCGGTTGCGTTCCTCAACACCGATCTCGCCGCCTCGTTCGCCGCGGTGGCGTGGCTCGTGATCGACTGGTCAATCAGCCGGCGGCCGCATTTTCTCGGACTGCTGACCGGCGCGGTCGCCGGCCTCGCCACCATCACTCCGGCCGCGGGATTCGTCTCGCCCGCGACCGCGGCCCTGATCGGGATCGTCTCCGGGGTCGTGTGTTACTACGCGGTGGCGTTAAAGAACCAGCTGAAGTGGGACGATGCTTTGGATGTGTGGGGCGTCCACGGCGTCGGGGGATACCTTGGCATCTTCCTGTTGGGGGTGTTTGCCTCGACGGCTTGGAACCCGGCGGCCTCGGGCGGCGTCGACGGGCTGCTGCGCGGCGGTACGCGCTTCTTCCTAGTCCAGTGGGGCGCCGTCACCCTCGCATCGGTATGGGCGTTTGTGTTCACTCTCGGCATGCTCTGGTTGATCGAGCGAATCACCGCGGTGAAGGTGTCCGAAGCGACCGAGGAAGCGGGCCTCGACGTGGGGATCCACGGCGAGAAGGCCTACGCCCTCGGAGTCTGAGAATGCCCACACGCGTGGAGATCCTCAGCGCACCCGGCGTCGGACGCGGCTACTCCAGCACCACCGCCCACGGAACGAAGGCCGGCGGGTTCGTCTTCGTCACGGGCCAGGTGGCGGTGACGCAGGGACAGGACGGCCTGCGGAATCGCGCGGCCATCGGCGAGATGGGCACGATCGAAGCGCAGACCGTGCAGGTCCTCGAGAACATCAAGGCCATCCTGGAAACCGCCGGGACCTCGTTCGAGTACGTCGTGAAAAGAAACGTCTACCTGACCCACCCCGGGGACTTTGACGCGGTCCACAAGGTCCTGGAGCGGTACTTCAAGCCGGTGGCGACGACCACGGTGGTGACCGGTCTCATCCCTGTCAGCAGCCGGGTCGAAATCGACGTGATCGCCGTCGTGCCCGACTGAAGTCGTAGCCGCACTTGGGCGGGGCCCGACGCCCACGCGATAACGCGTACGGTCAGCGGATGTTGCTGATCGTGTTCTTCACCGTATCGTGTTTCGTCTTCATGATATTGCTCACCGCCGTAAACTGCCGGTTTTCGTTCTGCATCTGTTGCTGAAGCTGCAGGTACTGCAGGTTGAAGCTCATCTGCGTCTCCTGCATTTGCTGGATCGCCTGCACGAGCTGTGCCGTGGTGGCGCCCGGGGCGGCGGCGACCTTGCCGGTCTTCGTGATCGCCGCGCCGAGCTGGTTGTACAGCGCGGACATCTTCTTGTTCAATTGCACGGTGTTGGCATGAATCGTCTCGAGCTGCGACAGCGAGGCCGATGCCTCGTCGATGGCCCGAAGGGCCGCCGTCTGTTCGGCTGAAGGCGCAGCCGCGCCGCCCGCGCGTTCGTAGAACGCCCCGACGGCAACAAGCGCGAGAAGTGTGACGACCGCAATGCCTCGGTTCATGAGTTCCCTCCCAGCTAGGGGACCTTGACGCGGGTCCGCGCCGCCCCGGCGGCGGGCCGCGGCACGAGCCCTTCGGGGTCGATCTCAGGCGCCCGCCCGAGAATCAGGTCGGCCACGACCCGCCCCGAGCCGCAGGCCATCGTCCAGCCCATGTGGCCGTGCCCCGTGTTGAAGAACAGATTCTCGTGCCGGCCGGGTCCAAGAAACGGGGGACCGGCGGGCGTCATCGGCCGCAGGCACGAGCGGTATTCTCCGCGGCTGAGGTCGACGGCGTCGGGAAAGAGGTCGCCGGCCAGCTGCCGGATGTTCGCGAAGTTCCGCGGGCTCCAGGCCCGGTCGTAGCCGGCGAACTCGGCCGTCGAGGTCAGCCGCAGGCGGTCGCCCATGCGGGACCACGCGACGAGCCACTGCTCGTCGACGCAGGGCACGGTGGGCGCCGGCGCCCCGGCGCGCAGCGGAAACGTCGACGAGTATCCCTTGGCGGGATACACCGGCAGGCCCACGCCGATCGTCCGTGCGACGATCGGACTCCAGGCGCCGAGTGCGAGCACGTAGGCGTCCGCGGTCAGCACGCCCTGGTCGGTCACCGCCGCGGTGACGTGATTGCCGTGCGCGCGAAGCGCCCGTATGCGCGTGCTCATATGAAACGTCACGCCGAGCCGCTCACGGCAAACGCGGGCCAGTTCTTCCGTAAACAGCTGCGAGTCTCCGCTCGAGTCGCCGAGATCGAGCACCCCGCCGGCGATCTTGTGCGTGACCCGCGCGAAGACCGGGTCGAGCCTTGCGACGCCGGCCGGGTCGAGGACCTCTTGCCGCTGCCCGTGCTCCGCCAAGAGGCGCATCTTTTCGACGCCGAGCTCGAGCTCGTGCGGGTCGCGATATAGGTACAGCGCGCCGCGGGCGATGGCATGGTACCTGATGTTCTCGCGGCGCACGAGGTCGGCCATGACCGCCAGGCTGTACTGGCTCAAGCGCAGCTTGACGAGGGTGTTGCGGCGCGCGCGCTCAGCGGTGCATTCACGAAGAAACAAGAGGCCCCACGCGTAGAGGCGCGGATCCAGCGTGAGGCGCACCCGGATCGCGGTCTGCTGGCCGAGGAGCGATCGCAGCAGCATCAGCGGCGCCCGCGGGGACGCCCACGCGAAGGCGTGCCCGGCCGCGAGGATGCCGGCGTTGCTGCCGCTGGCCTCGCGGCCGACGCCGTCCTGCTCCTCCACGACCGTGACCTCGCACCCGTCCCGCGCGAGATAGTACGCGGTCGTGATGCCGATGACGCCGCCGCCGAGGACCAGGATCTTCATCGTATGCTCCACAGTTCGCGGGGCGCGCGCGGGGTCAGCAGTTCGCAGCCGTCGGCCGTGATGGCGACGTCCTCCTCGTGGACGATCATCTTCCCGGGCGCGTACTCCATGCCGGGTTCGATCGTCAGCACCATTCCGGCCTGTAGAATGGTGCGGTCGCCGGGCATATTCGACGGCGGCTCGGTGAGTTGGAGCCCGAGGCCGTGCCCCAGCCGTCCGACGTTGTTCTCAAGCGTGCCGCCTCCCGAGAGCACGTCCGCCATGCTCCGCCAGACGTCTTCGGTCGTGGCGCCCGGACGCGCCGCCTTGATCCCCGCCTCCGTGGCATCCCACACGATCTCGTGTGCGCGCCTGGCCGCGTCCGGCGCGGCCCCGACCGCGTAGTTCCGGTCGAAGTCACAGAAGTAGCCGTCGCAGGTCGAGCCGGTATCGATGAAGAGCAGGTCTCCGCCCTCCAGGCGGCGGTCGCGAGGGCTTCCGATGATCTCCGGCACCCCGCCGGGCCCGGAGGCGCCTGCGAGGTAGGGGATCGCGTCGGCGCCCCGCTCGGTCAGGTCCGCGCGCAGGCGCCGGCAGGCGTCCCGCTCGGAATCACCGATGTGGACGCCGGCGGGCAGCGCTTCGTAGGCCTGACCGGCGATCCCGCAGATCCGGCGGATGCGATCGATCTCCGCCTCGGTCTTGACCATCCGGATCTCCCAAATGCACGGAGCGCCGTCCGCCAGTTCCGGCGATACGCGAGACCGCAGCTCGATGAACTGCGCCACGGGCATCCGCAGCGCCATCTCCCGGCCGAGCTCGGCCCCGATGCGGCCGAACCGCCGCGGGGTCCCGGACAGCGCCGCCGCGAGCAGCGTGGTTCCGTCGTCTTCCGGACGAGGAGCAGGCCACGTCCGGATGTCTTTCACCCACGTCCGCGCCATCACGGGCCCGCCGACTTCCGGGATCACCGCGATTGGATCCCCGGCCGCCGGGACTACCACAAACCACGGCCGCGTCGGGCTCTCCCAGAACATCGTGTCGAAGCCGGTGAAATAGCGGATGTTCGCCGGTGTCGTGCAGAGGAGCGCGTCGAACTTGTGCCTGCGCATGATCGTCTGCGCGCGGGCGAGCCGCCGCTCGAACTCGACCGTCTCGAAACCGTGCGCGAATCCGTCGCGTTGGTGCACGCTGTCCTCCGCCGAGCAGGCCTCTATGCCGTAAAGACGTCCAGCTGGACCGGCGTAATGTGGTACCCGTTGCACGCGTTCTGGTCTTGCGGGCAGGCGGTCATCGCGACCAGGCAGTCCATGTCCGCCTGAAACTCGATGTAGTCGCCCGCCTTGGAGAGCGGAGCCCGGACTTCTATTTGGCCGGTTTCTGCGACCTCGGTGTTCATGAAGACGTTGAAGGGGTCGGGAATCAGATGCTCCGGAATGCCGTGCGCCTCGAGCACTCCGCGGAGGATCGCGAGACAGCTGGGATGATCCGTGATGCCGAAGCGGATCGGATAGTCGTACGGGCTGCACGCCGACGACTGAAGGTCGTGACGGCCGACCGTGTCCGCCACAATCGTGAGCAGCGGCCGGCACTTGGTGCTGTAGAGCCGGTGTCCCGTCGAGAGCAGCCACGTGTTGTTCAGCTTGCGGGTGTTTCCCTGGGAGAGGCGCTCGGTGGGGTCGTCAGTCGAGAAAACGACGAGATCGCTGACCTGCCGGCCTTCGAGATCGGTGATGCGAAACCGCTGCGCGCGCTTGATAAGAAAGGCGAAGCCGCCCCGCGGCGGAACGACCTGCCGTACCTCAAAGCGTTCCCCGGTCACACGCGCCCCCCGAACGGTCAGACCTCGGATGCCGATTCGACGTCGGCGTACAGCACCGCCTCTGGGTGGCGGCGCAGCACCGACGCGGGGCACCGCGTCGAGACCGGCCCGCGCAGCATCACCCTGAGCGCCTCGCGTTTGGTGGGGCCCGGCACCACGCAGACGATCCTGCCGGCCCGCACGATCGCCGGTACGGTCAGCGTGATCGCTTCCTTCGGCACCGCCGCGAGCGCCTCGAAGCAGCCGTCGTGCACCTGCTGCAGCCGCGACCGCTCGTCGAGCGCGACGACCCGGAGCAGCGCGGGGTCGTCGAAGTCCGTGTCGCCGGGTTCGTTGAACGCGATGTGCCCGTTCTCGCCGACTCCAATGCAGGCGAGGTCGACGGGCGCCTCCCGGAGCAGGCCCGTGTAGCGGGCGATCTCCCCGGCGACGTCGGCCGCGTTTCCGTCGAGAAGCCACACTCGGCCGGGCCGAACACGGTCGAAGAGATGCTCGCGCAGAAACTGCCCGAACGCCTGCGGCGCGCCGGCCGGGAGCCGGAGGTACTCGTCGACGTGAAACGCCGTGACGCGGCTCCAGTCGATCTCGCGCGTCTCGGCGAGCGTGTGCAGAAACTCGATCTGGGACGGCGCCGAGGCAAACAGCGCGCGCGCCTCGCCGCGGACGTCGATCGCCGTTCGCAGCGTGGCGGCGGCGCCGGCCGCGGCAGCCTGCCCCATCTCATCCCGGGTGCGGTAGATCTGCACGGCGAGCCGCTCCACCCGCAGGCTGCGGGCGGGTGTCATGGAGATGTGGCGTTGCGGAGTTCGTCGAGGATTCCGCCGGCCGCCTCGAGGATCGCGGCCTCGGCGTCCGGCGCGACGCGGCTCCACGGGGACAGGCGCGTTTCGTAGCCACCCTCCTCAAACGCGGATGCCGGAGGAACGTAGCCGAGGCAGCCATTCGCGTACCCCATGACTACCGTATGCGGAAAGGGGGACCGGTCGCGCAGGCGCTGTCCCGACTCGGCGAAGAACTCGCCCGGCAGCGCGATGAGCGCCAGGTCGCCGATCGCCATCGCCTGCACTTCGGTCTCTTCAGTGGGCCCCGCGTCGCGCTCCGCCCACCGCAGGGCCGACTCCGCGTAAAAGAGCTCCAGCCGCGCCTCGGCCGTCGCGTCGGCGGCCGCGCCCGCGGTCACGAGCGACTCGACGTGTCGGCGCTGCGCGAGGACCGTCGAACGCGCCTCCGGCTCGGGGAGCGATCGCACCGGCACCGTGACCGCACGCCGTCGCGTGGCGAGCGGTCCGCGGACCGGGCGGGCGTCGCGCGACGCCCGGATCGCTTCCACGGCCAGCCGGAGGCCGAGCGCCTCCGCGCGCTCGAACGTCCGGCCCGGCGTCGGCAGACCGAGCGCCGTCTGACCGGCCGAGTGTCCCACGTTGATGTCGCCGCACGCGCCGTTCGCAAACGCGCCCCAGCCGTCGGTAACCCGTTCCACCGCGTCGACCGTAAACCCGACGTAGTCGCGCGTCACGAGGACGTTGTCGGGGCCGAGCACGGTCGGGTGGCAGGCGTAGTGCACGAGCGAAGCCGGGGCGGTATCGACGCGGTCGAATCGCACCACGGTGACGGTCGGATCGACCGGCCCGTCGGGCCGCCTCCGGTTTCGTCCGACCGAGGCTTCCCGGCCGCACCCCACGGCCGCGTCCGCCGGCTCGAGGTTCCGGCAGGCCTCCGCCGCCACGGCCGCCGCGCCATGCTCCAGCGTCCCGAGCCAGCGCGGATCGGGCGGCGCGCAGCAGAGGGCGATCGTCGCCGGGGCGCCGTGGGTGTGGGTCGCGGCCACCATGACCGCCGCCCGCGGAATGCCGCAGGCCTCCTCCACGCGCCGCCGCACCCGCGCGACGAACGGCCCGTCGAGCTCGCACAGGTCGCAGAGGATCAACGCCGCCCGTTCCCCGCCGTCTTCCAGGACGAGCGCCCGAGCGTATAGATCGTCGTGGACCCCGCGCGCGCCGCTCTCGCGCGCCGCGAACCCCGCGAGGCCGGCGCCCGGCGGAGGGGTGATCACGGTTTTTGCGGCTCCCACCCACATGCGTCGCCATTATACACTGCACACGGAGGCGGGCCGTGGACCTCGCGATCACCGGCAACGACGCATTCGGACGGCCCATGACCGTGGCCGTCTCCGGCGGGCGCATCGAAAGCGTGCGACCCGCCGATCGCGCGTCCGCGCCGGCCGATCTGTGGGTGTTTCCCGGGTTCATCGACCTCCAGGTCAACGGCTTCGGCGGGCACGATCTCAACGCCGCCGACCCGACGCCGGAGGCGGTGGCCGGGGTGGCGCGGTCGCTCTGGCGCCACGGCGTGACGCGCTTTTGCCCCACGATCTGCACGGCGAGTCACGAGCAGATGACGGCGGCGCTGCGCGCGGTGGCGCAGGCCTGCGACGAGATGGACTGGGTCGGCCGGGCGGTGGTCGGCGTGCACGTCGAGGGACCTTACATCTCGCCCGAGGACGGTCCGCGCGGCGCCCATCCCGCGGCCCACGTCCGCGCGCCCGACTGGCGGGAGGTCGAGACGTTCCAAAGGGCGGCCGGCGGCCGGATCCGGGTGTTCACGCTTGCGCCCGAGCGGCCCGGCGCGATGGAGTTGATCGAGCGTCTGTCGCGGGCCGGCATCGTCCCCGCGATCGGTCACACCGCCGCCACGCCGGACGACATCCGAGCCGCGGTCGCGGCCGGCGTCAGGCTGTCCACGCATCTTGGGAACGGCGCGCACGCGACGCTGCCGCGGCATCCGAACTACATTTGGGCGCAGCTGGCGGAAGACGTCCTGTCCGCGAGCCTCATCGTCGACGGTCACCATTTGCCGCCCGAGGTCGTCAAGGTGATGATCCGGGCGAAGGGCCCCGCGCGGTGCGTCCTGATCAGCGATGCGATCTGGCTCGCGGATCAGCCGCCCGGTCGATACGAATTTCTCGGCAGTCCGGTGGAGCTGACCCCCGGCGGCAAGGTCCGCCTCGGCAACAGCGGGTATCTCGCGGGATCCGCGTTGAACCTGGCCGGCGCGGTGGCCAACGCCGTGCGCTTCGCCGATGTCGGGGTCGCGGAGGCCGTGGCCATGGCGTCGCGGCAGCCCGCGATGCTGCTCGGCCGTCAGGATCTCGGGTCGCTCGTTCCCGGCAATGCCGCCGACCTCGTGCTGGCCCGGTGGTCGCCCGGCGACGGCCCGCCGCGGATCGTCCAGACCGTGGTGGACGGCGCGGTCGTCTACGCTAACGGAAGCCGGTGAAGGCGATGCCCTCGGTGATGTGCCGCCGGAAGAAGAGAAACACGGCGATGATCGGCACGGCGCTGACCGTCGCGCCGGCGGTGATGGCGCCGTAGTCGATCGTGAAGCGCTGCTGGAAGAACGCCAGCCCGACTTCCATTGTGTACATGTCCTGCGAGCTCGCGATGATGAGCGGCCAGATGAAGCCCGTCCACGCCTGGATGGCGGCGAAGATGGCCACGGCCGCCATCGCCGAACTGGCGGCGGGGACGGCGATGCGCAGGAAGATCCGCCACTCGGACGCGCCGTCGATACGCGCCGCGTCCAGCAGCTCGTCGGGGAGCGCCGTGCGGAAGTACTGCCGCATGATGAAGACACCGAAGCTCATCACGAGATACGGCGCGACGAGGCCCGGGTAGCTGTTGATCCAGTGCCAGTCCCGCATCGTCAGGTACAGCGGGACCATGTAGGTCTCGAGCGGCAGGATCGCCGTCGCGAGGAACAGCATGAAGATCGCGGTGTCGCCGGGGAAGCGGAACTTCCCGAACACGTACCCCGCGACCGTCGACGTGGCCACGATCACCGCCGTGGAGAGCGCGGCGACGATGAGGCTGTTCAGGAAGAACCGGCCGAAGGGGGCCGTCTGGAACGCCCGCACGTAGTTGAGCACGGTCGGGGCGCGCGGCAGGAGGTGCGGCGGAAACGCCAGGATCTCCGGCGCCGGTTTGAGCGACGTGGCCAGCATCCAGAGAAACGGGAAGATCATGACCGCCGCCCAGACGATCAGGAGCGCGTGGGTCAGGCCCGCCTGCACGCGCGCGCTCATTCGGCGCCGCCGCGCAGGACCCGAAACTGCGCCAGCGTGAGCAGCAGCACGATGGCGAAGAAGACCGTGGCCTCCGCCGAGGCGTACCCCATCCGGTAGAACCGGAAGGCGTTCTCGAAGATGTCGTAGATGAGCACGCGCACCACGCTGCCGGGCGAGCCCTGGATGTCCGCGGCCATCACGTACACCTGCGTGAAGACGTTGTACGCGCCGATCGTCGAGATCACCGTCACCAGCAGCACCGTCGGCATCAGCAGCGGCAGCGTGAGGTAGCGGAAGAACCGCCACCCCGTCGCGCCGTCGATCAGGCCCGCCTCGGTGTATTCGGCCGGGATCGCGCGCAGGCCGATGATGAACAGGACCATGTTGTAGCCGAGCGTCTTCCAGACCGACATGATGATCACGGCCCAGAGCGTGGTCCGGGGCTCGAGCAGCCACCCCACGGGCTGGATCCCCACGAACGAGAGGGCGTAGTTGAGGATGCCGTACCGCGCGTCGTAGATCCACTTCCAGACCACGGCCTCGGGTACGGTCGGCGTGATGAACGGCAGGAAGTAGATGAACTGATAGGCGCCCTCGAAGCGCAGGCGCCGGGCCAGCGGCAGCGCCACGACGAGCGCCAGCGCCACGCCGGCGACGACCGTCACGACCGCGAACACGGTCGTATTGGACAGCGCCAGGCGGAAGTTCGAGTCGGCGAGCAGCGCGCTGAAGTTCTCCAGGCCGACGAAGGGTTTGACGCGGGAGATCAGGTCCCAGCTGAACACGGACAGGCGCAGCGTCTGGACGATCGGGATCACGCGGAAGAGGACGAAGAAGGCCGCGGGGACCAGCAGCATCGCGTAGCAGAAGGCGTACCGGCCGAGGACGACGCGGCTGAGGCGTGGGCGCGAGGCGGCGCGTGCGCCGGCCGGGGAATGCGGCGGGAGCGCCGCGGCGGTGCGCGGCGCTCCCACGTCTGTCGAGCGGTCCGGTCCGTTACTCGCCGTAGAGCCCGTCCCGCTTGAGAATGGTGTTCGTCTCGTCCGCCCAGGTGCGCAGGATCCGTGCGATGGCGCCCGGATTGCCGGTCAGGCTCTTATCCCGGTACGCGGCCACCAGCCGGTCCGCCAGCTTGGTCTCGATCTCGTCGAAATCTTTGATCGACGGCATCGACCAGTACACGAAGTCCTTGTTCTGGAACAGGAACGCGCGATACTGTGGGATCTTCACCAGCACCGGATCGTAGTTGACGTCTTGGCGCAGCGGGATCCAGCCGACCTGCTCGAGCATCTGGCGCTCGTACTGTGCCTGGGTCAGGAACTTGATGAAATCCCAGGCGGCCGCCGCGTTCTTCGACGACTGCGGGACATAGAGGTTCACGGGGTTGAAGATCGTGCCCCACCGCTTGTCGCGCGGCAGCGGCGCCGCCATGTACTTGAGGGCGGGCGCGTTCTTCGCCGCGTCCCCGACGACCCAGGACTCGCGCGCGAACATCGCCGTCTGCCCGAGCTCGAACGCCTCGGCGTCGTGCTTGATGTCGAAGCTGTCGACTTTGTTCACGTACAGGGCGTCGAGGTACATCTTGAGCGTGGCGGCCCCGGCGTCGTTCGCGTATCCGGCCTTGTACTTGCCCTGCGCGTTGCGGGTGAGGATCTCCCCGCCGCGCGGCCACATCAGGATGGTGAACTTCTCGGCAACGCCGCTGCCGGCGCCGAAGAGGCGGAGGCTGATCCCGCTCCGGGTAACGCGGCCCTGCGCGTCGGTCTTGACCAGTTTCTTCGCGTCCGCCGCGAGCTCGTCCATCGTCCGCGGCGGCCCGGAGATCCCCGCCTCCTTGAACATGTCAGTGTTGTAGAAGAGGGCGCCGATCCCCGCGAACCACGGCACGCCGTAGACGTCCGATCCGACCGTGGCGTGCTGCTGCGACGCAGTGCCGAAGCCGCGGCCGCGGACGTACTGGGCCATGTCCGGCGGCGCTTTGGCGATCAGCCCCGCGTCGATGTAGCGGAACACCGTGGCGTCGTCCACTTCCAGGATGTCGCCCGCGGTGCCGGACGGGATGGACGCCGCCAGCTTGCGCTCGTAGTCCCGCAGCTGCGTCACCAGCACCGTCGTGTGGACGTTGGGGTGAGCCCGGTCATACGCGTCGGCGGCCGCCTGGTAGACGGGCTGAAGCTCCGGATATCCGCTCCAGATCGCGAGGTTGATCGACGGCGCCGCGCCGCCGGGCGCGGCCGCGCCTCCAAGCGCCGCCACGGCCACCGCCAGGGCCAGTCCCAGCCAGCGTGCCTGCTGCCAGGTTCTTTGCATCCTCATCCTCCTTTAGAGCAGCCTGCGAATGCGCGTGCCGTACTCTTCGAAGTAGCGCCGGTTGAACTCGTCCCCCCCAGGCGAGTTCGCGCTCCGCCAGATCGGCGGCGTCTGCCCCCGGCCGAGCAGCAGGGCCATCGCTTCAAGCAGCATTGCGTTGAGCGCGAAGGCGTTGTTCAGCGTCGAGATCGGCCCGACCGGCTCGTCCAAGCCCGGGAGGCGCAGCACGCCGTCGCCGACGGGCACCTTGGTATCGACGTAGACGTCCACGACCTCGAACAGGTTGCGGCCGCTGGGATGCCGGGCCGGGTGGTCGCGGGGAAGGCTGCGCGAATGCTCGACCGACGTCACGCCGATCGTCGTGAGTCCGCGCGCGCGGCCTTCGCCGGCCGCGTCGATCGTCGCGGCGTTGACGCCGTAGGCGTTGACGATCATCAAGACCTCGCCGCGCCGCAGCTGATAGCCGTCGAGGATCGCCTTCGTGTAGCCGGGCGTGCGCTCGATGCGCGTGGACCGGGCGGCGCCGGAGCCGAGCCAGAATCCGTCGTCGAGGATCGCATCGATCGGCACGAACCCGCCGGCCCGGTAGAAGCACTCTTCCGCCGCGAGCATGGAGTGCCCGCCGGGACCGATGACGTGGACCAGGCCGCCGCCGCCGATGCAGTCCGCGATGAGGCGCGCCGCGGCGGCGATGCGGTCGGCCTCCTCGCGGGCGATGCGGTCGTGATACTCTCGCACGCGCTCGAGGAACCGCTGGGTCACCGACACGAGCCGACACCTCCCCTGCGCGTCGGGAACGGCGCTCCATGTTCCGGCTTCGGCGATCCCGAACCCCTTCCCCTGCAGACCACACAGGGTTTTGACGGCCCCTGAACCAAGAGGAGCGCATGACTCCCCCCGCGGCCTCATCCAAGTCCGCGCGGCCGGCCGACGCGCTGCCGACCGTGCTCATCCCCGGCCTGCTCTGCACGCCGCGCCTCTACGCGGAACAGCTCTCGGCGCTCTGGCGGTTCGGCCCGGTCACCGTCGCCGACCACACGCGCGACGACAGCGTCGCGGGGATCGCGCGGCGCCTGCTTGCGGCGGCGCCGCCGCGCTTCGCCCTGGTCGGACTGTCGATGGGCGGCTACACGGCGTTTGAAGTCATGCGCGCCGCGCCCGACCGGGTAGCCCGGTTGGCCTTGCTCGACACGTCCGCGCGTGCGGATCTGCCCGAACAGGGCGAGCGCCGCCGCGCCATGATCGCGCTCGCCTGCGAGGGCCGCTTCGCGGAGGTGATCGAGCCGCTGTTCCTGTCATGGGTGCACCCCTCCCGCCGCACCGACGTGACGCTGCGGGCGATCGTGCAGGGCATGGCGGAGGACACGGGCCCCGACGCGTTTGTGCGGCAGATCACGGCGATCATGACGCGTCCGGACTCGCGCCCCGGTCTCGCGGCCATCCGCTGCCCGACGCTGGTCCTCGTCGGCGACAAAGACGAGGCGACGTCGCCGGACCGCGCGGCCGAGATCGCGGACGGCATCCCGGGCGCGCGGCTCGTCACCGTTCCCGACGCCGGCCACCTGACGGCGCTCGAGCAGCCGGGGCACGTGGCGCGGGCGCTGGTCGACTGGATGGAGATGGGCGCGCGATGACCGGGATCGAGCGGATCCGTCTCGAAGGCGTGCTGCCGGCGCCGGTGAGCCATTACTGCGACGCGGTCCGGGCGGGGGACATCCTCTACGTCTCGGGCATCGTGGCGATGGACCGCGACGGCCGGGTCGTCGGCGCGGGCGACGCCGCCCGGCAGACGGAGCAGATCTTCGAGCACATCGCAAAGGTTCTGGCCCACGTGGGCGCCGATGCCTCGCGGATCACGAGCGTGCTCATCCATCTCACGAACATGGACGACCGGGTGCGCATCAACCCCGTCCGGATCCGATACTTCGGCGAGCACCGGCCGGCCAGCACGCTCGTGCAGGTCGCCGCCCTCATCCATCCGGATCTGCTGGTCGAGGTCACCTGCACGGCCTATCTTGGGCATTAGGCGTGCGGAACCGATCCGGGCCGCTGTTCCGTACTAGATAAGGTTCGCCACAAACGCCCCGGCCGCCCGGCCGCGGCGCTCATCACGGGGGAAGGCACATCACGCCTTAGCGTCTATGCGTCGTCGGTGTCGTTTTCGCGTCTCCGCGTTTGGTTGGCTGTCGGCTGCGGTGGTGCTGCTGTTCACGGCGGAGGCGGGGGTGGCGGGCTCGCCTCCGTTCTGGCCCGCCGTCCAGGTCTCCCACGGTTCCTCGACCCGAATCGCCCCCGGCATCTCGTACGCTCATTACACGCTTCGCACGTCCGACGGCCCGCTCAACATCCACCAGCTGCGGGTCGACCTCGACAATCCGTCGGTGCGCCTGAGCACCGCGCTCGCCAACAACCAGCTCATCAGCGGCGACGAGACGGTCTCGTCGATGATGACGCACTGGAACGGCGCCATCGCGGCCGTCAACGGCGATTTCTTCGACATCGGCGATTCGGGGATGCCGCTCAACATCATGGTCAAGGACGGGCGGCTGCTGCGGAGCCCCTCCGGGTGGACGGCGCTCGCGATCGGCCGAGACGGCAGCGCCCGGATCGCGCATTTCCGGTGGGCGGCGTCGATCGCCGTTCCGGAGATCGACCAGACGTACTGGATCGCCGGGTTCAACACCGGCATCGCTCCCCGCGGGATCACCGTGCTCTCGAACGTGCGCGGGTACGGCGCGCCCGTCCCGGATCCGGGGACCCGCCAAACGGTGGTAGAGTTGTCTCCCGCGGGTGCGTCGGAGGACTCCGCGGCGCGGTACACGGTCAGGCAGGTCTGGCCCCAGCAGGCCTTTTACGCGCCGTTTCCCAAGCGCGAGATTCTTCTGGTCGGCCGCGGCGAGACTTCGGACTGGCTGCTCCGCAGCATCAAAGCCGGCATGGCGATCGACGTCGGACTGCAAACGGCCCCCGACTGGCGGGCGTTCGCGACGGTCCTGGGCGGAGGACCGCTCCTCGTGCAGAACGGGCGGCTCGTCGACGATCCGTACAATCCGGTGCCTCGGGAGCGCGACAAGCCCAACCCCGTCTCCGCGGTGGGCGTCTCCGGGGACGGGAAGACGATGCTGCTCGTCGCCGTCGACGGCCGGCAGCCCCATCTGAGCGTGGGCCTCACGCAGCCCCAGCTCGCGGCGTACATGCGGTGGCTCGGCGCCTCTCAGGCGATGGAGTTCGACAGCGGCGGGTCGGTCACGATGGCCCTGCGCCTCCCGGGCCGTCCCGCGCCCGTCGTCGTCAACTCGCCGTCCGATGGCCACGAGCGCGCGGTGGCCAACGCCCTGATCATCTTCAGCAGGCCGTCCGCGAAGTCGCGCTAGGCCGCGCCACCCGGCTACTTCCGTTTCGCGGCGCGTTGCGCGGCGGCGCGCTTCGCCGCTGTGGGTGCGCGGCGCGTCGCCGGCGCCCTGGATGCGCTGCGCTTGGCGGCCTTCGGTGGGATCGACTGAGCATACGCCAGCGACCGCTCGATCCAGGACGCGAGGGACCTGGGGCGCGCGACCAACGCGGGAGGCGCGACGACATATTCGCGCATCGGCCGGCCCGGCATCGGTTCGAACGCCGCCGATCCGTCGATCCGTAGGAAGGACACGCGGTCGTCTTCCGGCAGCCGCAGCACCAGCGAATCCTGGAACAGCGACATGAACAGGTTGCCCCCGACGAACGCGGCCGGATAGCCGAACATCTTCCGGCGCTCGACCCGAGGATCGTCCGGGACGATCGCATCGAACGTCCGGACCAGCGCCTCGGGAGACTTGCGCCACTTCATCGCCATCGGGCACCTCCGGCGGTCTGCCTGCGCCGCTCCATCCACCGCGGCTCCATCTACTATAATGAAGCAATCCAAGGTCCAAAGGGGGTCCTAAATGCCCGCGGTTCGACGCGCTGATGCGGTTTGGCAAGGAGACCTGCTCTCCGGATCCGGTGTGGTGTCGGCCGGGTCGAGCGGAGTCTTCAAGGAGCTGCCGGTGAGCTGGGTCTCACGCACCGAGGCGCCGGGCGGCCGGACGAGCCCCGAAGAGCTGGTCGCCGCGGCCCACGCGAGCTGTTTTGCGATGGCCCTGTCGTTTGGTTTGGCGAACGCGAAGACCCCGCCGACCCGTCTCGAGGTGAGCGCCCAGGTGACGTTCGACCGCGTCGGCGACGGCTTCAAGGTCGTCTCGAGCGCCCTGACCGTGCGGGGTCGCGTGTCGGGGATCGACCAGGACGCATTCCGGAAGGCGGCCGAGGCGGCGAAGGACGGCTGCCCCATTTCCCAGGCGCTCAAGGGCAACGTCCAGCTGAGCGTGCAGGCGACGCTGGAGAAGTAGGGTCTCCGGCTGGATCCCATCAGGCACGTCGGGATCGTCGGGTTCGGTGCGATCGGCCGGGGCGTCGCGGCCGGCCTCGACCGGGGGGTGCGGGGCGCGGCCCTCGCGGCCATCTCCAGCCGTGATCTCGAGAAGGCCCGGGACGCGGCACAGGCGCTGCTCCGCCGCGTGCCGCCGGTCGTCCCGCTCGATGAAAATGTCCGCCGCTCCGAGGTCGTCGTCGAGGCCGCTCCGGCCGCGGCGTTCGATGAGATCGCGACGGCGGCGCTCGGCGCCGGCAAGGTCCTCCTGGTCGCGAGCGTCGGCGCGCTGGTCGCGGATCCGGAGCGCTATGCCGCTCTTGCGCGCCGCCACGGCGGGACGCTCCACGTCGTCTCCGGCGCGATCGGCGGGCTCGACGCCATCTCCGCGGCGGCGATGGGCGCGGTCGAGTCGGTGACGATGACGACCCGCAAGCCGCCGCGCGGGCTCGTGGGCGCGCCGTACCTCGAGGCCAACGACATCGACCTCAGCGGCCTGATCGAGCCGAGGGTCGTGTTCGAGGGGAGCGCACGCGACGCGTGTCGCGGTTTCCCGGCCAACGTCAACGTGTCCGCGGCGGTCAGCCTCGCGGGCATCGGCCCCGACCGGACGCGGGTCCGCATCATCGCCGACCCGTCGCTCGACCGCAACATGCACGACGTGGAAGTCGCGGGGGACTTCGGGCGCTTCACGGTTCACATCGAGAACCGGCCGAGCGCAAACCCGCGGACAGGGGTCCTGACCGCGATGTCGATCCTAGCGACGATCAAGCGGCTGGCGTCGCCGCTCCGCGCGGGGTAGCCTTTAGCAGCCGACGGTCAAGACCGCGGTGCCCTTGACGCGCCCGCGGCGCAGCGCGTCCAGCGCCTCGTTGGCCTGCTCGAGCGGAAACGCGTGCACTTCCGTGCGCACCGGTACCCGCGGCGCGAGGTGTAAGAATTCCTCGGCGTCCTGCCGGGTCAGGTTCGCGACCGAACGCACGGCCCGTTCTTCCCACAGGATGTCGTACGGGAATGCGGGGATGTCGCTCATGTGGATCCCGGCGCAGACGACCGTACCGCCCTTCGCCAGCGCGCGCAGCGCCGCCGGCACGAGCGCGCCGACGGGCGCGAAGATGATGGCCGCGTCGAGGGGTTCGGGCGGTGCCTGGAGCGACCCGCCGGCCCACTCCGCGCCGAGGTCGCGGGCGAACTGCTGCGTCGCCACATCGCCCGGGCTCGTGAAGGCGAACACCCGCCGATCCTGCCACCGCGCCACCTGAATGATCATGTGCGCGGCCGACCCGAAGCCATAGAGGCCGAGTCGCCGGGCGTCGCCGGCCATCTGCAGCGCGCGGTACCCGATCAGGCCGCCGCACAGGAGCGGAGCCGCCTGGAGATTGGGATAGCCCGCCGGAATCGGAAAGCAGAACCGCTCGTCGGCCACCGTGTACTCGGCGTATCCACCGTCGATCTGGTAGCCGGTGAAGCGCGCGTTGTCGCAGAGGTTCTCGCGGCCGGTCCGGCAGTACTCGCACCGGCCGTCGGTCCAGCCCAGCCACGGCACGCCCACCCGGTCTCCGGGCTTGAAGCGCTCGACCCCGGGGCCGAGACGCTCCACCGTGCCGACGATTTGGTGCCCGAGTACCAGGGGGAGTTTCGGCTCGGTCAGTTCGCCGTCCGCCACATGCAGGTCGGTCCGGCAGACGGCGCAGGCGTGAACGCGGAGCAGCACGTGCGAGGCGGCCGGCTCCGGCACGGGAAGGTCCGCGTGCCGGAGCGGTGTCTTCGGGCTGTCGAGCACCATGGCGCGCATGTGACGCGCCGGGAATTCGTTAGCGGTTTCCTGCGCGCCTGGCCTTCATAGCGTTCAGCGAGACGATCCGCCCGCGGCCGGCCGCCTGCAGCCGTCCGGACGCGGTCCGCTCGGCGCGGCCGCCGCCGTAGTGCTGCCTCGCGCACTCGGTCGAGCAGAATTCGTCGTGATGCTGGATCGCGACAGGCGGAAGCGGCATTCCGCAGGCTTTGCAGCGATTCGACATGACTCCACGCTCCATGCGCTGGTTCAAATGTGGGGAGAGCAGCCGGTTGTCCGGCTGCTCTCCTGTAATTGCGCCGGCGTCTCGGAAACGCCCTCGGCTCTTAGCCGTTGACGACCCGGACGTTGCTCGCCTGGGGACCCTTTTGCCCCTGCGTGGCCTCGTACTCGACCTTTTGGCCCTCGTTGAGGGTTCTGTAGCCGTCGCCCTGGATCGCGCTGAAGTGCACGAACAGATCCTTCGTGCCGTCCTCGGGGGTAATAAATCCATACCCCTTCTCGCCGTTGAACCACTTCACCGTACCTGTTGCCATCCTACACCTACCTTCGAGATCGTGCTACCAACCGACTTATACAGTCCAGCTGATGCCAGCTTAGTATGACAGATTCTGCGCCGGTGCGCAAGAACGTCGGGCGCTATCCCCGCCGCCGCGTGGTGTACGCGCGGCTGCGCGTGAGGATCGTCTGCGCGTCCTGCCGGTTGAACTTGAGCTCGGCCCGGGGCGGCTTCGGTTTGACCACGCCGCTCTTGATTCCCCAGCCGCGGCTGACCATCGTGTTGATCGCCCCGAGGACCGCTTCCGTCCCGTGGAGCGCGAGTCCGCCGGATCGCGGCGCCCCGTTGTCGGACGTCGCCGCCCGGCCGCCGTCCAGATAGCCCCGAAGGAACGGCGCGATGAACTCGTTCGGGAGATCGTCGAGCACGGTCGGATCGTCGCCGTCGAGATCGGACGGCACGCCCCACCGCAGCAGCGCCTTGCACAGGCTTTGATCGCGGACGTACAGCTGCCAGCCGAGCACGCTGCTCTCGCAGTACTCGTTTCGCACCTGGGGCGTCGCGAGATCCTCGACAAACGTGTTCATGTGGTTTTGCGACCGCTCGCCCAGCGTGATGATCAGCGCGAACGACGCGCCCTGTCCGCAGATCCGCCCCGAGGCCGTCAGGAACCCGACCCAGTAGACCTGCACGTCGGCGGGCGGGAGCCCCGCGGCGACCGGCCGGTTGTTGAGCAGCGCGGCCGGGTCGGACAGCCGCACGTCGGCGATGGGCGCGAGAATCTGTTCGACCAGCTTCAAGGGATAATCGTGCACCTGGGCGATCTGCTGCGCGGTCTTGCCCTTCCGCGCGGCAGCGCGAACGCGCGAGGTGCGCTCCCGGGCCTCGAGTACCGCGGCGTTGATTGGACGCCTCCGGGTATCCACGGCGCCCTACGTTCCCGGGTGGGTCAGCGGGTCGTGGTCGTGCTCGGTAAGAGGCCGGGCTGGTTCGGCGCTTGGTGCAGGGGAGGTTGCGGGTGCAGGGTAGGCAGGCGCGGAGTCCGCCGGCATGACGCCGGGTTCGGCCTGCGACTCCGGATTCACCCCGCGGGCCTGGCGTTTTGCCAGTTTCGCATCGCGTTTCGCTTTTTGTTTCAGTTCACGTGCACGCTTCGCGGCATTGTAGTTTGGTTTCTTCAAACAACACGCTCCGAATGTTCGAGTACCCCCTATTTTAACACGCGGCCGGGCCGGACGGGTGCCGAGTCAAGCGGATGGCCTGCTCCGGTCTCCACACGCCCTCCATACTGCCTCCACGACTGCTCCACGTCGCGGGCGCATCCTCAGATCGTAGATGAACCTCAGGGAGGGTCGAACGATGCGAATTGTCGTAGGTGTGCTGCTGGTCCTGGCGATCGCGGCGGGCATTTCCGGAATCTCCGCCTATTCGTACAATCTCGGTTTGGCGCAGGGCGTGGCGCAGGGCTCCGCGCAGAGCTCCGCGCCGAGCGGACAGGCACCCGCCCCCGCGCCGGGGGCGCCGTACCCGATGCACCCGTACGGGTATGGACCGTACGGACCGTACGGGTACGGTTTCCACGGACCGTTCGGGTTTGGGTTCTTCGGGTTCCTCTGGCCGCTCTTGTGGATCGTGCTGATCATCTTCATCGTGCGCGCTCTGTTCCGCGGTCCGCGCGGCTATTGGGGCCGCGGACCATGGGGCTACGGACCTGGTGGCCACGGGCCGTGCGGGAGCGGAGGGGGGCCTCAGTGGCTCGAAGAATGGCACCGGCGCCAGCACGAGGCGAAGGGCCAGGCCGGCACGGTGTGAGTAGGCGCGGGCGGGCGCCGAAGCGGCGCCCGCCCGCGCTCTTCCCTGACACGCGATGCGAAAGATCCTCGTCGTCGACGATGAGCCGAAGATCGTCAAGATCGCGCGGGACTACCTCGAGCGCGCGGGATTCCGCGTGGTCACGGCGGGCGACGGTCCCTCCGTGCTGCCGGCGGTGCGCAGCGAAAAGCCCGACCTCGTCGTGCTCGATCTTGCGCTGCCCGGCCAGGACGGCCTCGACGTGACACGGGCGCTGCGCCGGGAATCCGACGTTCCGGTCATCATGCTCACCGCGCGCGCGGACGAGGCCGACCGCCTGGTGGGCCTCGAGCTCGGCGCCGACGACTACATTGTGAAGCCGTTCAGCCCCAAAGAGCTCGTGGCGCGCGTCCGCGCGGTGCTGCGCCGGTGGGACGGCGCGCGCGGCGGCCCCGCGGCGACCCGCGCGGGCGACCTTATGCTCGACGTGGCGAAAATGGAGGCGGCGCTCGGCGGCCGCGCGCTGGCGCTCACGCCGACCGAGTTCCAGCTGCTGGCGTATCTCGCGCGGCAGCCCGGCCGGGTCTTCACGCGCGGCCAGATGCTCGAGGCCGTGCGCGGCATCGCGGTGGAATCGTACGAGCGCGCCATCGACTCGCATATCAAGAACATCCGCCGCAAGGTCGAGCCCGATCCGCACCACCCGCGCTACATTCTGACGGTGGCCGGCATCGGCTACAAGTTCGCGGACCTGTGATGCCTCGGCGCAGCTGCGGCCCCCCGCTGCCCTGGATGCGCGCCCGGCATGGCGGCGGTCCTCCGCCGTGGTGGCCGGAAGGGGAGCCGTGGCCGCCGCGCGGCCGCCCGGCGACCGAGGCGTGGCGCCGGATGCGGGGGCGATTCCTGCGGCGCGCCGTGCTGTTTTTCGCCGCGGTCGTCGTGTTCACGTCGCTTCTGTCGTCACTCGTCCAGTGGGGAATGCGCGGCGTGATGCACCTGGCGGGCGCGCCCCCCGGCGCCGTCGCACCGCCGGCGTGGGGCGCGCTGCATCCGCTGCTGGTCGTGCTGGTCGTGGTGCTGCTCGTGGCCGTCTTCGGAGGCTCCGGCGGGTTCCGCCGCATGGCGGGGCCGGTCGAGGATGTGCTGGCGGCGCTCGGGCGGGTGGCGGACGGCGACTTGTCGGCCCGCGTCCCGGAGCGCGGCTCGCCGGAGGGGCGCACGCTCGCGCGTTCTTTCAATATAATGGCCGAGCGCCTGCAGTACGAGAACGAACAGCGCCGGAATCTGCTCACGGACATCTCGCACGAGCTGCGCACGCCGCTCTCGGTGCTGCAGGGAACGCTCGAGGGGATGCTCGACGGCATCTACCCGCGCGACAACGAGCATCTCGCGTTGAGTCTCGATGAGACGAAGGCCCTCGCAAGGCTGATCGAAGACCTTCGCACGCTCGCCACCGCCGACAGCGCCGGCCTCAGCCTGACGAAGGCGCCCGTCGATCTCGCGGAGCTGGCCCGTGAGTCGATCGCCGCGTTTAACGATCAGGCCGTCTCGGCCGGCGTGGCGCTGACCTTCGACGCGGAGCCCGGCCCGCCGCCGATCGTGGAGGCGGACGGGGAGCGGGTCCGCCAGGTGCTCGGCAACCTGATCGGCAACGCGCTGCGGTATACGCCGCGGGGCGGTACGGTGCGGCTCCGCTGCGATCCGGCCGGCGCGGGCGGCGTCGGGCTCGCCGTCGAGGACACCGGGACCGGTATCTCCGCGGACGCTCTGCCGCACGTCTTCGACCGCTTCTACAAGTCGAAGGAGTCGCGGGGGACCGGCCTCGGACTCGCCATCGCCAAGAGCCTCGTCGAAGCGCACGGCGGCGAGATCGCGGCGGAGAGTGAGCCGGGCCGGGGCACCACGATCCGGATCGTGCTGCCGCGGTACGACGCGGTCTGAGCCGGTGGCCGCGCGCCCGCGCGGCGCGCCGAGGTCCCCGCTCGCGCGGCCGAGAAGAGACTCCTCCCATGAGCCCGCGCCCCGACGGTCAGCCGCCGTTTGACGCCGACGTCGTCATCGCCGGCGGGGGCAACGCCGCGCTCTGCGCGGCGATCGAGGCGGCTTCGCACGGCGCGCGGGTTCTGCTGCTGGAGCGCGCGCCGGAGCATATGCGGGGCGGCAACAGCCGCCACACCCGCAACATCCGCTATCTCCACGACGACCGCACCGCGTACGTCACCGGCCCATACCGGCGCGAGGAGTTTCTCGACGACCTGCTGCGCGTCGGCGGGGGCAACGCCAACACACCGCTCGCGGAGAGGACGATCGACGAGTCGCGGCGCGTCCCCGAGTGGATGGCGCGGCAGGGGGTGCGCTGGCAGCAGCCGCTGCGGGGAACGCTGCACCTGTCGCGGACGAACCTGTTCTTTCTCGGCGGCGGGAAGGCGCTCGTCAACACGTATTACGACCGGGCGCTGCGGCTCGGCGTGCGGGTCTGCTACGACGCCGCGGTCACCGGCTTCGAGGACCGCGGCGCGGCCGGATGCGCGGTCCAGGCGCGGATCGCCGGCGCCGCCCGCGCGATTCCGTGCCGAGCCCTCGTCGTCGCCGCGGGGGGCTTCGAGGCCAACATCGACTGGCTCGCGCGCTACTGGGGCGACGCGGCCCGGCGGTTTCTCGTGCGCGGTACGCCCTACAACGACGGCACGATGCTCGCGGCGATGCTGGAGCGGGGCGCGCAGCCGGTCGGCGACCCGAAGGGGTTCCACGCCCTCGCCATCGACGCGCGGTCGCCGCAGTTCGACGGCGGCATCGTTACGCGGGTCGACTCGCTGCCCTTCGGCATCGTCGTGAACACAGACGGCCTGCGGTTCTACGACGAGGGCGAGGAGATCTGGCCGAAGCGCTACGCGATCTGGGGCGGGCTCGTCGCCGCGCAGCCCGGCCAGACCGCCTACTCGGTCTTCGACGCGAAGTCGTGGGGGCGCTTCATCCCGCCCGCGTATCCGCCGTACCGGGCCGAGACCATTGCGGCCCTCGCCTCACGGCTCGAGCTGAACCGCGAGCAGTTCGTCGCCACCGTGGAGGCGTTCAACCGCGCCGCGCCCGCGGTCCGCCGGATCGACATGAGCACGCTCGACGGCTCCGCGACCTCCGGCGTCACCCCGCCGAAAACCAACTGGGCGTGCCGGCTCGACACGCCGCCGTTCTACGCTTTTCCGGTGCGGCCGGGAATCACGTTTACCTACCTCGGCGTGGCGGTCGACGCGCAGACCCGGGTCCTGGCCGCGTCCGGCGCGCCGATGCCGCACGTCTACGCGGCCGGGGAGTGCATGTCGGGTAACATCCTGCTGCGCGGGTACCTCGGCGGCTTCGGCCTCACCATCGGCACCGTGTCGGGGCGGATCGCCGGCCGGGAGGCCGCATCGCACGCGCTCGGCCGGGATGCCGGGGCGCGCGGCGGGGTGGTGCATGTACGAGCCTGAGTTTCTGCGCGAGGCGCAGCGCCAGCTCGGCGTCTGCAACGCCTGCCGCTACTGCGAGGGGTTCTGCGCCGTGTTTCCCGCGCTCGAGCTCCGCGCCGAGGTCGCGTCGGGCGATCTGACCTATCTCGCCAACCTCTGCCACGACTGCCGCGATTGCTACACCGCGTGCATGTTCACGCCGCCCCACGAGTTCGCGGTGAATATCCCCAAGGTGCTGGCCGAGGCCCGCGTGCGGACCTACGAGCACTACAGCCGGCCGCGCGCCGCCGGCCTCTTCCGGCGCAGCGTCGCGGGCACGGCGGCGATCTCGGCCGGGGGGATCGTCGCGGTGGCGCTCTTGGTCGCCGCGTTCGTCGGGCCGGGCGTGCTCACGGCGGCGCACCGCGGGCCGGGCGCGTTCTACGCCGTGGCACCCTGGCTGGCCATCATCGTACCGGCGATTGCGATCGCGCTCTACGGCGCCGTGGTCGCGCTCCTGGGCGCGTTCGAATTCACGCGCGACATTCGCGGCGGCCGGCCGGCCACCATGAAATCAAAAGCGGCCTCGGCGGTGTGGCGGGCCACTCTCGATGCGATCACGCTGCGGTTTCTCAAAGGCGGCGGCGCCGGGTGCTACTATCCGCGCGAGCGGGGTTCGTCGCGGCGCCGGATCCTGCACCACTGTGTCGCCGGCGGCTTCCTCGCCGCGCTCGTCTCGACGACGCTGGCCGCGATCGAGCAGGACGTCCTCGGCCGCATGCCGCCGTTTCCGCTGCTGAGCCTGCCGGTCGTCTTCGGCGTCGTGGGCGGCGTCTTGCTGATCGCCGGCACGACCGGACTGGTTCTATTGAAGACGCGCAGCGAGGCCGAGCCGGCGTCCTCGACGATGACCGCGATGGACTACGCCTTTCTCGTGCTGCTCGACCTCGTCGCGATCACGGGGATGCTGCTCCTCATCCTGCGCGACACGCTCCTCATGCCGTCCGTGCTCGTCGTCCACCTCGGCCTGCTGGTCGGGCTGTTCGTGACGGCGCCGTACGGCAAGTTTGTCCACTTCGTGTACCGGTATCTCGCGCTCGCCAGGCGCGCCGGCGAGGAGCTTCTGGAGGCGGAACAGGCGGCCGGGGCGGGCGGTTGACGGATTCATCAGGGGGGATGCGCATGCGCTGGTTCGCGACGGCGGCGATCGCGGTGGTCTGTTTGGGGTCGATCTCGGGACCGGCGGTCGGCCAGCAGCCGAGCCGCGGCGGCACCGCCGTTTTCGCGGTGGACACCGATCCGCCGACGCTCAACACCGCGCTGACGACCGGGGCCACCGACGACGAGGTCGGCACGCCGATCGAAGGCCAGCTGCTGCTGCTCAACGCCGACGGCAGCGTCCACCCGGCCCTGGCGGAGTCCTGGCTCGTGACCGCGGACGGCAAGACGATCACGTTCCGGATCCGCCGCGGTGTCGTGTTCCAGGACGGGACGCCGCTGACGTCCGCCGACGTGAAGTACACGTTCGAGAACGTGCTCGGCAAGTACCATCCACAGGCGTCGAAAGCGTTCGCGTACGTCTCGTCGGTCGACGCGCTGGACCCCTATACGGTGGTGGTGCGCTTCAAGGAGCCGTACGGGCCGTTTCTGCACCTGGTGGCGGCGGCGCCGGTGCTCTCCCGCCGCCTCTACGAAGGGACGGACGTCCTCACGAACCCGTACAATCTGAAGCCGGCCGGGGCGGGGCCGTTCAAGCTGCAGGAATGGGTGCGCGGCGATCACATCACGCTCGTGCGCAACGACAGCTACTACGAGCGCGGGCTTCCGTACCTGGACCGGATTGTTTTCAAGATGATCCCGAACCCGCACGCGCGAACGGTCGCGATCCAGACTGGCGACATCGATTACATCCACGACTACTACTTCAACCGGGCGGACTACAATCTCGTGGCCCACCGCCGGGACATCGTCGCGAAGCTCGATCCCGGCTTTCCGGAGGACGACCTGATCATCTTCAACGTCCGCAAGGCGCCCTTTTCGGATCGCCGCGTCCGGCAGGCGATCGCGCGCGCGGTCGACCGGCAGGCGCTGATCGACCGGGTGTACCGCGGCCTGGGCGGAGTGAGCCGCAGCGCGATCGACACGCGCATCGGCTGGGCCTACGATCCGCAGGTCGACTTCCAGAAGATGTACGCGTACAACCCGAAAGCGGCGGAGGCGCTCCTGGACGAAGCCGGGTATCCGCGCAAGGGCGGCGGGGTCAGATTTCAGATGCGGGTGACGTTCGATCCCGGCCACTCGGGGTTTCTCGACATGGGCCAGGTGATCCGCGAACAACTGCGGCAGATCGGCATCGACGTGCAGCTGGAGGCGATCGAGCGCAACGTGATGATCGAGCGGGTGTTCAGGAATTGGGATTTCGACGCCACGCTCCAGAACTACGCGACCGGCGGCGATCCCGCGGTCGGCGTGCAGCGTCTCTACATCTGCTCGGACGTGCGCCGGGCGCCGTTCGTGAACGCGTCGGGCTACTGCAACAAGGACGTCGACGCGCTGTTTACGCAGGGCGCCGGGCAGGCGGTGGAGTCGCAGCGCGTCGCGCCGTACCGGAAGGTCCAGGAGCTGCTCGCGCCCGAGATCCCCAGCCTTCCGCTGGTCCAGCTCGCCGAGGTGGACGTCGCGCGCAGTACCGTGCACGGCTTGTGGGGCGACGGTTCGGCTTCGTACTACTACGGCCGGGTCTGGTTGAGCAAGTGAGTCGCGGCGGCGGGGCCCGGAGGCTACGCCTCCGGGCCCGCCGCGGGCGCCTGCGCTGAGCCGCTACATCCTGCACCGGGCCGTCCAAACGGTCCCGCTCCTCCTCGGGGTCATCGTCGTCAATTTTCTGCTCATCCATCTCGCGCCCGGCGATCCCGTCCAGGCGCTGGTCGGCGACTTTCCGGCGCCGGCGGCCTACGTGCAGGCCGTGCGCCACCAGTTCGGCCTCGATCGTCCGCTCGGCGTGCAGCTCCTGAAGTATCTCCAGCACGCGGGCACCGGCGATTTCGGCTATTCGTTTGCGCAGCGCCGGCCGGTCCTCCGCGTGATTCTCGAGCGCGCCCCGGCCACCGCGCTGTTGGTGCTGACCGCGTGGGCGGCGGCGGCGGTCCTCGGTCCGCTGATCGGGATCGCGGCCGCGCTGCGCCGCAATTCCGCGCTCGACCATCTCGTCATGACCTCGGCCCTCGCCGGGTACTCGATCCCGGTGTTCTGGCTCGGCCAGCTGCTCGTGCTGGCGTTCGCGCTGTGGCTCGGCTGGCTGCCGGCGGAGGGCATGCAGGCCGTGCGGCGGCAGCTCACGGGCGGCGCGCACCTCGCCGACGTCGGCCGGCACCTGATCCTGCCCGCGGTCGCGCTCTGCCCCAGGTATCTCGCCGTCAACGCGCGGCTGATGCGCACGAGCCTGATCGACGTGCTGCACCGCGACTACGTGACCACGGCCCGGGCGAAGGGGTTGTCCGCCTCGCGGGTCGTGGCGCGGCACGCGGTCCGTAACGCCGTGCTGCCCGTGGTCACGATCATGGGATTCGATCTCGGGTTCCTGCTGACGGGCTCCGCGCTCGTCGAGACCGTGTTCGCGTGGCCGGGCGTCGGCCTCTTGCTCTTTACGTCGCTCTCCACGCGCGACTATCCGGTGCTGCTCGGCATCTTCTCGCTCGCGGCCGCCGTCGCGGTCGCCGCGAACTTGCTGACCGACATCGTGTACGGCTATCTCGATCCCCGGATCCGCTATACGTGACGGGGACCGCGCGATGACCTCCATTCCAGACGGCGGCGCCGGCGACGGCGGGATGTCCTCCGCGCTGGCGGGCGCCGGGCCGGCGCGCGGCGCGCCGGGCGACCAGCGGCCCGCCACCATGAAATTGACGCCGGCCCGGCCGGGGACCTCGGCGTCCGGCACCGTCCGGCGCTGGAGGCGGTTCGCGCGGCACCGGGGCGCGGTCGCAGGCGCCGCGGCGCTCGCGCTTCTGGCGGCCGCGGCCGTGCTCGCGCCGTGGATCGCCCCGCACGACCCGCAGGCGCTCGCGGGGCCGCCGTTCGTGTCCCCCGGACCGCGGTTCTGGCTCGGCACCGACAACCTCGGACGGGACGTGCTGAGCGAGATCCTGCACGGCGCCCGCATCTCGCTCGCTGTCGGTGTGCTCGCGGCCGCGTCGTCGACGCTGATCGGCGTCGCGATGGGCGCCGTCGCGGGGTTCTTCGGCGGCAGAGCCGACGCGGTGCTGATGCGGACGACGGAGTTCTTTCAGATCGTACCGCGCTTCTTTCTCGCGCTTATCATCATCGCGCTGTCGGGGCCGGGCCTCGCCAAAATTATCTTCGTCATCGCCATCCTCGGCTGGCCGGCGGTGGCGCGCCTCGTGCGGGGGGAGTTTCTCCGGCTGCGCACGTATGAGTTCGTCGAGGCCGCCCGCGCGGTGGGGGCGTCCCCGCTCCTGATCATCGTCCGCGAGATCCTGCCGAACGCGATCGCCCCCGCGGTCGTCGCGGGATCCCTCGACGTCGCGCAGGCGATTCTGCTCGAGGCGGGGCTCAGCTTCTTCGGGCTGGGCGACCCCAATCACGTCAGCTGGGGCACGATGATCAACACGGCGCAGGCGTTCCTGGGCGAGGCCTGGTGGTTGTCGACCTTCCCCGGCCTCGCGATCCTGCTGGCCGTGTTGAGCGTCAACCTGGTCGGCGACGGGCTGAACGATGCGTTGAATCCGCGCTCGGAGCAGCGATGACCGTCAAGGAGGCGATCGAACATGCAGGTCCGTGAGCGCGTGACGCTGAGCGGCCATCTCGCGGCGTTCGTCGCCGGTCTGCGCTACGAGGATCTTCCGGCCGAGGTGGTTGCACGGGCCAAGTCGGCGGTGCTCGACACGGTGGGCGCGGCGCTCGGCGGGGTGGGCACCGACGAAGGCGACCGCGCGCTCGCGGCGCTGGCGATCTGCGCGCCGGGGGACCTCTGCGCCGTCTGGGGCACCACGATGCGCAGCAGCGTGCCGGGCGCGGCGCTCGCGAACGGCACCCGCGCCCACGCGCGGGAGCTGGACGATTACGGGGGCTGCGGCCACTCCGGCGCGGTCGTCGTGCCGGCCGCGATCGCGGCCGGCGAGCACCGGCGGATCTCCGGCAAGGCCCTGCTCGCGGCCGTCGTCGCCGGCTACGACGTCGCCGCGCGCGTGATGGACGCCGCGGGAGCGTACAAACCCCACAACGCGCGGGGCTGGCACTCCACCGGCACGGTGGGGAGCTTCGGCGCCGCGGCGGCCGCGGCCAAGGCGCTGGACCTCGGCGCCGCCGGGACGGCCCACGCCATCGGCATCGCGGGCTCGTTCACCGGCGGGCTGTGGGCCTTCATCCGCGACGGCGCGATGACGAAGCGCCTGCATCCGGGCAAAGCCGCCGAAAACGGCGTGCTCGCGGCGTACCTCGCGGAGCAGGGGTTCACCGGGCCGTCCGAGATCCTCGAGGCGCCGTGGGGCGGGTTCCTGTCCACGTACGACGCCGGACCGTCCGACCCCGCGGCGGTCACCGCGGACCTCGGCCGCCGGTATCTCATCATGCGCTCCGGCATCAAGCCGTTTGCCTGCTGCGCCGCGATTCACGCGCCGCTCGGGGCCTTTCAAGACCTCCTGGCGTGCCACAACGTATCCGCCGACCAGGTGGCCAGGGTCACCGTGCGGGGCACGGCGTACGCGGTGCGGCAGCTCGGCAAGCACGACGTCGAGACGACGCTCGACGCGCAGATGAGCTTGCCCTACAGCTTCGCCGTGGCGCTGCGTACCGGACGCGCCGGCCGCGACGAGTACGGCGAGCCGCTGCTGCGCGATCCGGCGGTGCGCACGCTCGCGTCCCGCGTGGAGCTCGTCGAGGATCCGGCGTTCACCGAAGAGACGCCGAAGGTCGTGGAGGTCGAGACGGCGGACGGACGGCGCTTCACCGGGTCGCAGGAGTTCCCACGCGGCCACGCGCGCAATCCGCTGAGCGCCGCGGACGTCGAGGCGAAGTTCATGGGCCTCGCGTCGGCGGTGCTGGGCGCGCGCGGCGCGGCGCGCGTGCGCGAGATCGTCGGCGGGCTCGAGGCGGAGCCGTCGCTCGGCTCCCTGCTGGACGCCGCCACGCCGGCGCACACCCGTTCAAGGGGGTAGGAGATGCGCAAGCAGCGGTCGTCGGAGTATCGCGGCTTTCGAAACGCGGGCATTCGCCTCGATGAGGACGTCCTTCCCGACGTCGAGGAGCACCGCAGCGACCGGGTCCTCAAGACCCTGTACTCGGTGCACGCGTTCGACAAGGCGCACCTCGTGATGCTCGCCGAGGAGAGCCTGATTCCGAAGGCCGATGCCGCGGCGATGCTCTCCGTCCTCCGTGAGTCCGAGCAGGAGGGCACCGAGCAGGTCCGGCTGCGCGTCGGCGGGGGCAATCACTCCGGCGAGCAGATGCTGATCCGCCGGCTCGGCGAGGAGGTTGGCGGCCGCATCCACCTCGGACGCAGCTCCGGCGATCTCGGCGCGATCTCCCGCCGCATTCCGCAGCGCGACCGCGTGCTCGAGGTCCTCGGCGAGATCAACCGGGTGCGCGAAATGTTCCTCACGATGGCGGCCGAGCACGTCGAGACGATCATGCCGGGGTACACGTTTGGGCAGCACGCCCAGCCGATCACGCTGGCCCACTATCTGATCGCGTCGGCGGCGGTGCTCGAGCGGGACTTCGAGCGCGGCCTCGCGCTCTACCGGCGGACGAACCAGAGCCCCGCCGGCGCGGCGATCATGGCCGGGTCGGACTTCCCGTTGAACCGGCACCGCACGTCCGAGCTGCTCGGCTTCGATCAGCCGATCCGCAACACGTTCGACGCGATCCAGACCGGCGACGTCTCGCTCGAGGCGTTCTGCTTCCTCGCCGTGCTGAACAACAGCGTCGGCCGCTGGGCCGACGACATCGTGCTGTGGAGCACGTCGGAGTTCGGGACGGTCGACATCCCGGACCGGTTCTGCGGCACGAGCAGCATCATGATGCAGAAGAAGAACCCGTACGGGCCGCAGTACGTCAAGGGCATGGCCTCGATGAGCCTCGGCGCGCTCGTCGTCGGATTCCACGTGGACAAGGGCCCCACCGGCGTGCCGGCGCTCGAGCGGCAGTATGCCGGCGAGCTGCTGTGGCGGCTGTTCGACGACACGGTGCGGGACCTCAGGTGGTGGCGGCAGCTGATGCCGGAGGTGCGGTGGAATACGAAGCTGATGCGCCGCCGCGCCGGGGAATTTTGGGCGCAGGCGACGGACATCGCCGGGGCGCTCGTACGCGACAAGAATATGTCCTGGCGGACCGCGCATCAGATCGTCGGCATCCTCGTCCGCTACGGATACGAGCGCGGCTTTGGGCCGGGCGACGTGACGCCGGCGCTGCTCGACGAGGCCGCGGTCGAATACATGGGCGAGCCGGTGCACCTGAGCAAGGAGAGCCTCCGCCGCGCGCTGGATCCCGAGCACTTCGTCAGGAGCCGGACCCTCTACGGCGGTCCGGCGCCGGAGGAAGCCCGGCGGCAGATCGACGAGTACCGCGCGCGGCTCGCGCGCGACGACGGCGAGGTCGCCGCGGCCCGGCGGCATCTCGAGGAGTCGCGCGCCAAGCTCGAGGCCGCGGTCGACGCGGTGCTGGCGTCGGCGTAAACTAGTTCTCGATCAACCCTGCTTTCATTACATGGTGGCCGGCCGCGGGTCGGCCGGTATGAGGTGGTCCTTGTGAAGCTGCGCGACGAGTGGGTGACCTATGATTCCGCGGGCGCCGGGGTGCGCGCCTACCAGGCATGGCCCGACCACGGCGACGAGCCGCTACCGGCCGTCGTCGTTATCATGGAGATCTGGGGCGTCGACGGGCACATTCAGGATCTGGTCCGCCGGTTTGCGACCTCGGGCTACCTTGCGTGTGCGCCGGAATTATATTCCCACGGCAGCCTCCCGCCCGCGCTGTCGCAGGAGCGGATCGCGGCGGTGAAGGCGTTCTTCGAGACGGTGCCGCCGGCCGTCTGGCAGAATCCCGCCGAGCGCGACGCCGCCGCCGCGAAGCAGGCCGAGCCGCGGCGCACCGCGCTTCAGGAGACGATGGGCCTGCTCTTCAATCCGAACCGCCCCTGGGACCGCTACGTCGGCGACCTCCGCGCGGCGGTCCGGCACGTGCAGGCGCATCCGCGGGCCACAGGCGCGCGCGTCGGCTCGACCGGCTACTGCATGGGCGGGGCCTTGTCCGGGCGCCTCGCGTGCGCGGAGCCGGCCCTCGCGGCCGCCGCCATCTACTATGGGGCCGCGCCGCCGGCCGATCAGATTCCGAACATCCGCTGTCCCGTCATGGGCTTCTACGGCGGCGACGACCCGCGGATCACGGAGGGGGTGCCGGCGTTTGCCGAGGCGATGAAGGCGGCCGGCAAGCCGTTCGAGCACCACGTCTACCCGGGCGCGCCGCACGCGTTCTTCAACGACGAGCGGCGTTCGTTCCGGATCGGCCCCTCGCGTGACGCGTGGGCCCGGACGCTGGCGTTCTTCGCCCGGCACCTGGCGGCCTGATCGTGCGAATCGAAGTCGTCTCGGACGTCGTCTGTCCCTGGTGCTTCGTCGGCAAGCGCCGCCTCGAGCAGGCCCTCGCGATCGTGCGCGGCGGTGCGCCCGGCGGGGCCGCGGATGTCCACGTGACCTGGAAGCCCTACGAGCTCAACCCCGATCTGCCCCGCGAAGGCGTCGACCGCGCGGCCTACCGCCGCGCCAAGTTCGGCAGTCTCGAACGATCGCAGCGGTTGGACGCGCGCCTTTTGGCGGTCGGCGAAAGCGTCGGGATCCCGTTCGCGTTCGACAAGATCCAGCGGACGCCCAACACTTTCGACGCGCACCGGCTGCTCTGGCTCGCCGATTCGCTGGGCCGGCAGGACGCGCTCGCGGAGGCGCTGTTCCACGCGTACTTTCTGGACGGCCGCGACGCCGGCGATCACGGCGTGCTCGCGGACCTCGCCGCGGCCTCGGGCATTCCACGCGAGAGCGCGGCGGCGCTCCTCGCCGGCCGCGACGGCGAAGCCGACGTGCGGAGAGAAGAGGACCGCGCCATACGATCCGGCATCCAGGGGGTGCCGCACTTCATCATCGACGGGGCGCGCCAGATCTCCGGCGCGCAGGATCCCGCGGTGATCGCGGCCGCGATCCGGGACGCGCTGGGCACCGCCGCGAACGCGGAGACATAGGCGCGCTGGACGATCACGCTGCCGGCCGGCAGGCGGACGGCAACCATGTAATGACACCGGGCGGTGCCGGCGGCGCCTGGGCCTACGGCGCGAGCCAAGACGCCCCCGGGCTCGCCGAGATCTTCTGGGCGTTTCTGCTGGTCGGCTGCACGGCTTTCGGCGGCGCGATGTTCTGGGCGCACCGGATGCTCGTGCGCCGGCGGCGCTGGCTGCGTCCGGAAGAGTTCGCGGACCTCCTGGGCCTCTGCCAGTTTCTCCCCGGGCCCAATATCGTGAACCTCGCGACCGTGCTCGGGGAGGGGTACCGCGGGTTCCCGGGCGCCGTGGCGGCCCTCGCCGGTCTGCTCCTGGTGCCGATGCTGATCGTCACGGCGATGGCGGCGCTCTACGCACGGTTCGGGGCGCTCGCGCCCGTGCACGGCGTCTTCTCCGGCGTCGCCGCGTCCGCGGCGGGGCTCGCGCTTGGGCTGGCCGGTCACGTCGCGCGGCCGGTCCTCAGGCAGCGCTCCTGGACGTCGGCGCCGGTCATGGCCGCGGCGTTCGTCGCGGTCGGCCTGCTGCGCTGGCCCGTCGCCTGGACGCTGCTCGCGCTGGCGCCGCTGAGCATCGCGCTCGTCTGGCGGCGCACGGCGTGACCGCGGCCGGCACGCTCGTCACGCTGGCCCGCGTCTTCGCCGGAGTCTCGCTGCTCGGATTCGGCGGCATCAACACGGTGCTGCCGGAGATTCATCGTGAGGCGGTGGAAGCCGCGCGCTGGATCACCGACCGGCAGTTCGCGGACCTCTATGCGCTCAGCCAGGCGGAGCCGGGTCCCAACTCGTTCATCGCGACGCTGATCGGCTTCCAGGCGGCCGGCGCGGCGGGCGCCGTCGTGTCGACGATGGCGATCTGCCTGCCGCCGGCGGCGCTGGCCTACCTCGTGGCGCGCGTCTGGGGCCGGATCCGCGGCAGCCGGTGGCGGGCGGCGATTCAGGCCGCGCTCACCCCGGTGATGGTCGGCCTCATCACCGCGAGCGCGCTCATTCTGATACGCGCCGCGGACCACAGCGCCGCGGCGTTCGCGGTGACGGCGGGTACCGCGCTGCTGGCCTACACGACCAACGTCAACCCGCTGTGGGCGTTCGTGGTCGCGGGCCTCCTCGGGCTCGCCGGCGTGTTCTGATCGGCGGCGCGGGCGCCCGCGCCGACAGGACTACGCCCGATTCTCTTCGTAGAGGCTGGTAGCGAACGTTGACGGAGGTCCCATGCACTTCGAACTGAGCGACGACCAGCGGCAGATCGTCGACGGCGTCCGCGCGCTCTGCCGGCAGTATCCCGACGCGTACTGGCGCGAGCTCGACCGCACCGGCGGCTATCCCGACGCGTTCGTCAAGGCGCTCTCCCAGGGCGGCTGGCTGGCCGCGCTGATCCCCGAGGAGTACGGCGGGACCGGCCTCGGCATCACCGAGGCGGCGCTGATCCTCGAGGAGGTCAACCGGTCCGGCGGCAACTCCGGCGCCTGCCACGCGCAGATGTACATCATGGGCACGCTGCTGCGGCACGGCAGCGAGGCGCAGAAAAAGCGCTGGCTGCCGCGCATCGCCTCCGGCGAGCTGCGCCTGCAGGCGTTCGGCGTGACGGAGCCGGCCGCCGGCTCGGAGACGACGCGCATCCAGACGACCGCGGTCCGCCGCGGCGACCGCTACGCGGTCAACGGCCAGAAAGTGTTCATCTCGCGGACCGAGCACTCCGATCTGATGCTGCTGCTCGCGCGGACGACGCCGTACGACCAGCTCACCGACAAGACGCGCGGCCTCTCCGTGTTTATGGTCGATCTCAAGGAGGCCGTCGAGCGCGGCACGATTCAGATCAAGCCGATCCAGCTGATGATCAACCACCATTCGACCGAGCTGTTCATCAACGATCTCGAGGTGCCGGCCGAGAACCTGATCGGCGAGGAGGGGCTCGGCTTCCGCTACATCATCGACGGCTGGAACGCGGAGCGCATTCTCATCGCCTCGGAGTCGGTCGGCGACGGCCGGTGGTTCGTCGAGCGTGCGTCGCGCTACGCCAAGGAGCGCGTCGTGTTCGGCCGGCCGATCGGCGCCAACCAGGGCGTGCAGTTTCCGCTGGCGCTCGCGTACGCGCACCTCGAGGCGGCGAGCCTCGTGCGGTTTCAGGCGGCGTGGCTGTTCGACCACGGACAGCGGTGCGGGGCGGAGGCCAACACGGCCAAGCTGCTCGCGGCCGACGCGGCGTGGGAGGCTGCCAACGCCTGCCTCGACACCCACGGCGGGTTCGGGTTCGCGGCGGACTACGACGTGGAGCGGAAGTTTCGGGAGACGCGCCTCTACACCGTCGCGCCGATCGCGAACAACCTCGTCCTCGCCTATCTCGGGCAGCACGTGCTCGGGCTGCCGAAGTCGTACTAGCGCGGCCGCCGATGACACACGATCGGGGGATCCGATGACCCGCACGACCGCGGAGGGCCGCTTCTTCGAAGATTTCGAGGTCGGCAGCGTGTACGAGCACCCGTACGGGCGCACGATCACGGACACCGACAACGTCTGGTTCACCAACCTGACGATGAACACGAACCCCGTCCATTTCGACTACGCTTACGCGTCGAAGACGGAGTTCGGCAAGCCCCTCGTCAACAGCGCGTTCACGCTCGCGCTCGTGACCGGGCAGTCGGTGATCGACATCAGCGAGAACGCGTTCGCGAACCTCGGCTGGGACAAGGTGACCCTCCCGGCGCCGGTGTTCGTCGGCGATACGCTCTACGCGGAGACCGAGGTGCTCGAGAAGCGCGAGTCGCGGTCGCGGCCGAACGTCGGCATCCTGCGATTCCGGACGCGCGGCTACAAGCAGGACGGCACCGTCGTGATCGAGTTCGAGCGCACGATCCTGATCTACAAGCGCGGGCAGTCCCCGCGGCGCGACCGGCCGCGGCCGAAGACGGCGAAATGACCGGCCCGCGGGAGGCGGCCCCCCCGTCTGACGCAGGACCTCCGGCCGCCTCGCGGCCTCCTGCGGGGGGTGTGCTGCGGGGGATCCGCGTCCTGGATCTGACCCGCAACATCGCGGGCCCGTACTGTGCGATGATCCTCGGCGATCTCGGCGCCGAGGTCATCAAGGTCGAGCGGCCCGGCGGCGGCGACGACACGCGCGAGTGGCGGCCGCCGGCCTGGAACGGCATCAGCACCACGTTTCTCGCCTTCAACCGCAATAAGAAGAGCGTCGCCGTCGACCTGGACCGCGACGAGGGGCGCGACGTGATCGTGAAGATGGCCCGCCGGAGCGACGTGCTGCTGGAGAGCTTCCGGCGCGGCAGCCTCGCGCGCCGCGGGCTCGACTACGCCCGCGTCAGTGCGGAGAACCCGCGCATCGTCTACTGCACCATCACGGGGTTCGGCACCGTGGGACCGCACAAGGACCGGCCGGGCTACGATCCGGTGCTGCAGGCCTACTCGGGCATCATGAGCCTTACGGGGGAGCCGGGCGGCAGGCCGCTCAGGACGGGCCCGTCGATCGTCGACAACGGCACCGGGATGTGGGCGGCGCTCGGCGTTGTCTGTGCGCTGCTGGCCCGGGAGCGCACCGGCCGCGGCGCGCACGTGGAAACGAGCCTGCTCGACACCGGGGTGACGTGGATCGGCTACCATTTGCTCGGGTATCTCGCGACCGGCCGGGTGCCGCAGCCGGTCGGGACTACCGCGACGATGATCGCCCCGTACGAGGGCTTCGCCACCCGCGATGGGTATCTCCAGCTCGCGGCCGGCAACAACCGGATCTGGGTGCAGCTGTGCGAGGTCCTCGAGTTGCCGGATCTGCCGGCCGATCCGCGGTTCCGCACGAACGCGGACCGCGTCGCGCACCGCGACGAGCTGCACGAGATTTTGGAGGCGCGCTTTCGCACCGAGGGCGCCGCGCGCTGGGAGGAACGGCTGCTCGCCCACGGCGTGCCGTGCAGCCGCGTCCGCACGCTCGCCGACGTTGCCGCCGATCCCCAGGTGGCGGCACTCGGTCTGCTCGTGCCGGTGGCCCATCCCGAGATCCCAAACTTTGCGATGGTGGATCTGCCCCTGGCGATCGACGGCCAACGCGCCGCGGCGCAGGTCGCCCCGCCGGCGGTCGGCCAGCACACGGACGAGGTGCTCGGCGAGCTCGGCTACTCGCCCGCGGAGATCGCCGCGCTCAGGGAAACCGGCGCGGTCGGCTAGCGATCCCTGCTCGTCGCGCAGTTCGGCGCCGCGCCGGCCGGGGGATTGGTCTCAGGTCCGGCGCCTTACATCCGATCGCTGGCCTTGAAGTACTTTCTCGCATAGGCGACCATCTCTCGATCGCTCGGATGATCGACGGTCTCGACGCCGGCGACCTTCGCCCGCAGCGGCTTATCGTGCGCGTCCAGGTACTTCACGAATTCGGTCTTCGCCGAGGCCGGACCGACGACCAGAAGCGCATCGGCGCTTTCGACGGCGCGCGCGACCTCGTGAAAGAACCGCGTGGCGTCCTCGGGGTGCTCTCTGGCTTCGCCCTGTCCCTTGGGATGCCGGTGGATGAGATGGCGCGGCGAGAGGATCGTCGCCTCGTCGACCGGCTCGGGCTGCGGATGGCCGGGCGTCTCCGGCTGCACGTGAAACACGCGGGCTTCCGTGTGATCGATCCAGACGACGACGTGGCTGCGCATGGCGTCACCCTTTCCGTTGGTCGCGAACGGCCTGCCAGCAGCACCAGGCTGCGACCGTCCGGTACGGCCGGAACCGTTCGCCCTTGGCCTGGAGCTGCTTCGGCGTCAGCAGGTCCGGGAGGCCGTAGGCGAGCGAGTAGCCTTTCCGGATTCCGTAGTCGTCGACCGGCCAGACGTCGAGCCGCCGCAATTGGAAGATGAGGAACATCTCGGAGGTCCACGGCCCGATGCCGCGGACGACCGACAGGCGCGTGACGATCTCTTCGTCGGGGAGCCGGCCGATACGGCGCAGCGGGACGGAGCCGTCGGCGACCTTCGCGGCGAGATCTCGGATGGAGAGCACCTTGCTGCCGGAGAGCCCGGCGGCGCGAAGCTTCCCAGGGGCCAGCGCCAGGACGGCCGACGGCGACAAGTCGCCGTCGAACAGCGCCACAAATCGGCGGTGAATCGCGCGGGCGGCGGCGCCGGCGAGCTGCTGGTACAGAATGCTTTCGGCGAGCGCCCCGAAGTGGTCGATCCTCGGCCTGGGCAGGCGAAACGGGCCGGCCCGTTTCATCAATTTGGCCATGACCCTGTCACGGCGGGCCACCGCCGCGGCCGCGGCCGAAAACGCGCTTCGAGATGTCTCGCTGCTCATACGGGCACCGGATTGGTCACCGTTAGGATTCCGCCACACAATCTGCCGCCCCTGTGCCGGGCGCTTCTCGCCGGGCGTGCGCCGTGGCATGCTAGGGTGGCGCGACGGGTGGCGTCTCGACGTCAGGATGTGGGAGGCTCACATGGCGGAGGTCAAAGTAGCCCAGGTTGGCGGGGTGGCTCCGGGCACGGGTACGGTTGTTGACGCGCAGGGAACCGCGATTGCCCTCTTCAACGTCGGCGGGACCTTTTACGCGATCGCCAACGCGTGCACGCATAGGGGCGGACCCTTAGGAGAAGGCAGTCTCGACGGCAGCATCGTCACGTGTCCCTGGCACGGCAGCACGTTTGACGTCACGTCGGGTCAGGTCGTCGGGGGTCCCGCCCGCACGCCGGTGGCCACCTACCCGGTGCGGGTCCGGGGAGACGATGTGTTCGTCGTGCTCGGCGACGCCGCTTCATGACGGCAGGCGGGCGCCTGAACGGTATTCACCACGTTACTGCGATCGCCGGCGACCCGCAGCAGAACGTCGACTTCTATGCGGGGACGCTGGGCCTGCATCTGGTCAAGCGGACGGTCAACTTTGACGACCCGGGCACCTATCATCTGTACTTCGGAGACGAGATCGGGCACCCGGGCACGATTCTCACGTTTTTCCCGTGGCCCGGCGCGCCCCGCGGCCACCGCGGCGCCGGCCAGGCGACGGTGGTGTCCTTTTCCGTCCCCCCCGACGCGCTCGCGTTTTGGGAAGAACGCTTCAGGATGCGCGGCATTCGGTTCGAGGCGGTGGAGTCGCCGTTCGGCGAGTCCGTCCTCGAATTTTCGGATCCGGACGGCCTCGCCCTCGAGCTCGTGGCGGATTCCCGGCAGTCCATCGGCTCACCGTGGGCGGGTGCTTCGGTCCCGGTCGCGCAGGCGATCCGCGGGTTCCACAGCGTCGCTCTGCTCGAGCACGAGCACACCGGCACGGAACGGACGCTGACCGAGGTCATGGGCTTTCAATTCGCGCGGACGGTCGGACACCGCCGGCGGTACACCGCGGACGGCGGCGGATCGGCCGCGTACGTGGACGTCGTCACCGCGCCGGACGCGTCGCCGGGACGGGTCGCGGTCGGGACGGTGCACCACGTCGCCTGGCGGGCCGCGTCGGACGACGCGCAGGAGTCGTGGCGGCGGCGGCTGCTCGAGGCCGGCGTCAACGTGACGCCGGTCCGCGACCGTCAGTATTTCCGGTCGATCTATTACCACGAGCCCGGCGGGGTGCTGTTCGAAATCGCGACCGATCCGCCCGGGTTCACGGTGGACGAGCCGCCCGAGGCTCTCGGCGCCGCGCTGCGGCTGCCGCCGTGGCTCGAGCCACGCCGCGAGGCGCTCGAAGCCCGGCTTCCGCCGCTTCGTCTGCCCGACCGCAGAGAATAGGAAGCCGCGATGTCCATCGAGTTCGTGCACCGCTTTGTGCCGGGGCGGACGCCCGGCGGTCCGGTGCTCCTGCTTCTGCACGGAACCGGCGGCGACGAGAGCGATCTGCTCCCGCTCGGGGCGGCGCTGGCGCCCGGCGCCGCGCTCCTGAGTCCGCGGGGGAAGGTCCTCGAGCGCGGGATGCCGCGGTTCTTCCGGCGTCTCGCGGAGGGCGTCTTCGATGTGCCGGATCTGATCGAGCGCACCCGCGAGTTGGCGGAGTTCGTGCGCGCCGCGTCGGCCGAGTACGGATTCGATCCCGCGGCGGTGATCGGCGCCGGCTACTCCAACGGCGCCAACATCGCGGCGGGCCTGCTCCTGCTGCATCCGGACGTGCTGCGGGGCGCGATTCTCTTCCGGGCGATGGTGCCGCTCGTCCCTGAGTCGCGCCCGCCCCTTGCCGGGGTCCCCGTCTTCATCGCCGCCGGGCGGCAGGACCCGATCGTCCCCTACGGGCAGACGCGGCAGCTTGCCGTCCTCCTCGAGGACGCGGGGGCGGAGGTGACCGTGCACGTCGAGCCCGCCGGACATGAGTTGACCGAAGGCGACGTGGCCGCGGCCCGCGCCTGGCTGAACGACCGGATCAGCCGAGGTACAGTGCCTCGAGACCGACGAGCCGCTCCGTGATCAGCACCACCAACACCGCCATCGCGATGCTGATCGTGCCGGCGACCGCGAGGGTCGGGTCGAACGAAAACCGCAGGTAGTCGAACAGCTCGATCGGCAGCGGCACCGTGCCGATGCCGTGCAGCAGCAGCGAGATGTTGAACTCGTCGTAGCTCGTCACGAACGCGAAGATCGCGCCCGAGATCACCGCGCCCTTGATCAGCGGCAGCGTGACCCGGCGAAAGGCGGCCAGCGGTCCCGCGCCGAGATTGCGCGCCGCTTCCTCGAGGCTGCGGTCGAAGCGCACCAGGACGGCGCTCACGATCAGCACGACGTACGGGATGCAGATGAGCGTGTGGCCGACGACGAGCTCCCACAGCCCGCCCGACTTGCCCCAGCCGATCGCGTAGAAGTAAATCAGGAGCGCGATGCCGGTCAGGATGCCGGGGACGGCGATCGGCGCGATCATCAGGAGACGCATCACCGTCCGGAACCGTCCCGAAAAGCGCACCAGCCACAGGCTCGCCGTGGTCCCGATGACCGTCGCGATCGCCGTGACGATCGCGGCCAGTTCGACGCTGAACTTGAACGAGCGCACCATCGTGCGGCTGTGCGCGAACGCCTGGAACCACCGCAGCGACACGCCCTCCGGCGGAAAGCGCAGATACGTGCCGGAGTTGAGGGCGGCGATCACGACGATCACGACCGGCGCGAGCAAGAACACGTACAGCACGACCGCCGCGAGCGCGAGCCACCGCCGTTCGCCCGCGTTGACCATCGCTAGGCGGGATGTGCCGCGCGTCCGAGCGCGCGGAGGTAGGCCCAGAGCGCCGCGATCGTGATCGCGAAGAACAGGATCGCGAACGCGCTGCCGCCGGGCCAGTTGAACAGCTCGGTGATCGTCCGGATCACGAGAATCGGCACCGTCAGCACCTTGAAGCCGCCGAGCAGCGACGGGATGACATAGGAGCTGATCGTCAGGACGAAGACGAGGATCGTCCCCGCGACGACACCCGGCACGCTCAGCGGGAACGTCACCCGCCAGAAGGTGCGCCAGAAGCCGGCGCCGAGCGAGCGCGCCGCGAGCTCGAGCTCCGGGTCGATCGCGCGGATCGGCCCCGCGATTGCGAGCACCATGAACGGGATGAAGACGTGCACCAGCCCGACCATGACACCGAGATCGTTGTACATGAGCGGCAGCGCGCGCAGGCCGAGCGATCCCAGCGCCTGGTTGATCAAGCCGGTATCTTGCAGCAGAATCATCCAGCCGTAGGTCCGGATCAGCACCCCCACGAGCAGCGGCGAGATGACAAGCGCCATGAGGAAGCCCTTCCGCGCCCGCGGCGCGCGGGCCAGATGGTAGGCGAGCGGGTAGGAGACGGCGAGGGCGACGACGGTCGTCAGCACCCCAATTTGCAGCGTGTGCAGGATCACGCCCCACGTGAACCCGTCGCCGACGATGCGCCCGTAATTGCTCAGCGTGAAGATGCGGAGGTAGGCGGCGGTCGGACTGGGCGTCATCAGGCTGATGACGAGCAGATTGCAATACGGCAGCACGAAGAAGCCGAACAGCAGCACCGCGACCGGCGCGACCAGGAGGTGGCGCGCCGCATCCCGCGCCGGCGCCCGCCCGGCGGCGATCTCCCCGCGCGCGAGCGCCGCCACGCTACCGCGCTCCCGCCGGCCGATCAGCCGCCTGGAGACCGTCGTCCGCGGGCACGGCCCAGGCGGCGTCCTCCGCGAACGAAATCGCGACGCGGTCGCCAGCCCGGTGGGCCGCGCCTCGGCCCTGCACCCTCATCACGAGGCCGCCGCCGACGTCGACCCGAAAGTCCGTGACCGCACCGAGAAAGGTGCGCTCGGCGACGACGCCGCGAAGGCGGTTCAACCTCCCGGCCGGTTCGGGCGCACCCGCCGCATCACCGTCGAGGTCGATGTGCTCGGGCCGGACGCTCACGACCGTCCGCGCGCCCGGCGCCAGGCCGGTGACGCCCCGGCCGCGCAGGGGACCGGCTGGCGTCTCGACGACGAGCGCCTCTCCCGAACGTGACGCGACGCGTCCCGGGAGCAGGTTCGTGAGGCCGATGAAGGCGGCGACCGCCGCGGAGCGGGGCCGGTGGTAGATCTCCTCCGGGACGTCGAACTGCCGCAGCATCCCGTCCATCATCACCGCCACGCGGTCGGCGAGCACGAGGGCCTCGGCCTGGTCGTGGGTGACGTAGAGCGTGGTGATGCCGAACTCCCGCTGCAGCGACTTGATATAGAACCGCATCTCTTCGCGGAGCTTCGCGTCCAGGTTGGCCAGCGGTTCGTCGAGCAGCAGCACGCTCGGATTGATCACGAGCGCGCGCGCGAGCGCCGTCCGCTGCTGCTGGCCCCCGGACAGCTGGCGGGGGAACCGGCCGCCGAGCCCTCCGAGGCCGACGCGCTCGAGGATGGCCGCGACCCGCCGCGCGATCTCCGCCCGGGGCACTTGGCGCATCTCGAGGCCGAACGCGGCATTTTGGGCGGCCGTGAGATGCGGAAACAGCGCGTAGTGCTGGAAGACCATGCCGCAGTTCCGCCGCTCCGGTGCGACCTCCGTCACGTCGCGCTCGCCGAGCGTGATCCGGCCGGCCGTCGGCGTCTCGAACCCCGCGACCATCCGCAGCGTGGTCGTCTTGCCGCAGCCCGACGGTCCGAGCAGCGCGACGAGCTCGCCGGACGCCGCCTCGAGCGTGAATTCCGAAACGGCGAGGACCTCGCCGAAGCGCTTCGTCAGGCCGCGGAGCCTGATCTCAGCCAATCAGCAGCTGTGCACCTGGCGGTTCCAGGCGTCGGTCATCTGGTCGCGGGCGCCGGAGGTGTTGAGCCAGACGTAGTCCCAGCGCGGGATCTTGCCCAACTGGTCCTGCGTCACCGGGATGAGCGGCGCGACGCCCGCCGAGATCTTGACGTGGGGGTTGGCCGGCGTCCAGTAGAATTTCTCGGCCCACTTCTGCTGGATCGGCGGGCTCAGCCAGTAATTGATGAAGGCCTGGCCGAGATCCGTGACCTTGCTGCCGACGGTCACGTTCATGTCCTGCTCGAACATGCCGCAGTAGCCTTCCTTCGGCAGCACCCACGCGACCGGCAGGCCCTTCGCCTTCATGAGCGCCCAGTCCGGGGAGTCGATGAGGCCGACGTTGACCTCGCCCTGGGTCATCATGTTCAATTCGGTGCCGCTGAAGTCGACCTGCCGGGCGGCGCACATGTTCTTCGCGATCCAGTCGATCGCGGGCTTCCAGTTCTTGTAGTCCCTGGTCAGGGTCTGCGCCAGCTTCATCACGTGCTGCGGCTCGCCGGAGTTGCCGATCTGGAAGAAGCAGGTCTTGTTGCCGTACTTGCCGAGGTCCAGCCACGACGACGGCGGGTTCTTCACCTGGTCGGTGCGGTAGGCGATGCCGAGCGGCCCGACGAGCCCGAGCACGCCGACGTCCTTGGGCTGGCGCAATTCCTTCGGCACGAACTGGAGGTTCGGGACCTTGTCGGCCGGCAGCGGCGCAAAAAAACCCTCGAGACGCAGCTGCGCGAGGTACGTTTCGTTGGTGACAAAGACGTCGTACGGCGGATTGTTCTTGCCGGCGGCGCGCATCTTGGCAAACCAGTCCTTCGCCAGGCCGATCGCCAGTTCGACTTTGGCGCCCGTCAGCGCCTCGAACGCGGGAATGTGCTCGTCTTCCATGAACTGCTGCCAGGTCCCGCCGTAGCTGGTGACGACGAGCGTCTGTCCCTTGAAGGACTGCGCCGCGGCGACCATCGCCGATTCGCCGAACGCGCCGATGACCGCCGAGGAGGCGGCCGCGCCGATGCCGAGCGCGCCCAGTCCGCGGAACAACTCACGTCTCGTGACCGTCCCGTCCAGCCAACCCGATACCGCCGCGCGGACGGCGGGGCTGCGCAGCAACTTACCGACGCTCATCGTGGCCCTCCTGGTGTGACCTCACTCGGTGGGTACGACGCAGGCAAGGCCAAGGGTTCCACCCTCTCGGGAGGCCTTCCTCCAGCCGCGCCGCGGGGCTATTTCGCGCGTACGTACTGCACCGGCCAGGGCGCCGCGTCGGGGTGGCCGAGCGCCTTTGCCGCGCGCATCGGGAAGTACGGATCGCGCAGGAACTCCCGCGCCATCGCGATTAAGTCGGCGCGTCCTTCGGCGAGAATCGCCTCGGCTTGCTCGGCCGTCGTGATCAGTCCCACGGCCATCGTCATGATGCCGGCCTCGCGGCGGATGCGCTCGGCGAACGGCACGTGATAGCCGGGGCCGAGCGGGATCTCCTGCGCCGTCGACAGGCCGCCGCTCGACGTGTCGACGACGTCGACTCCGCGGCGGGCGAGCTCCGCCGACACCTGGACCGTATCGTCGATGTCCCATCCGCCGGGCACCCAGTCGGTGCACGACAGGCGGACGGAGAGGGGCTTGTCCCGCGGCCACTCCGCGCGTACGCCGTCCACCGTCTCGAGCAGTAGACGAATGCGGTTTTCAAATGCGCCGCCGTAGCGGTCCGTCCGCCGGTTCGACAGCGGCGAGAGGAATTCGTGGAGCAGATACCCGTGGGCCGCGTGGATCTCGATCACGTCGAACCCGCTCCGGAGCGCCCGCGCCGCCGCGCCGGCGAACGCGCGAACGACGGCCGCGATGTCCACGGCGCTCATCTCCCGCGGCTCCCGGTACGTCTCGTTGAACGCGATCGGGCTCGGCGCGATCGGCGTCCATCCGCCGTCGGCATCCGGGATGCCCGCAATACCCTCCCACGGCCGGCGCGTGCTCGCCTTCCGTCCGGCGTGCGCCAGTTGGATGCCCGCCGCGGCGCCGTTGGCCTTGATCAGGGCCACAGCGCGCTCGAGCGCGCCGGCGTGCGCGTTCGACCAGAAGCCGAGATCTTGTGGAGAGATGCGGCCGTCCGGGCTGACGGCGGCTGCCTCGGTGAAGACGAGGCCGGCGCCGCCCACCGCGCGGCTGACGAGGTGCACGAGATGCCAGTCGGTAGCCAGGCCGTCCCGCGCCTCGCACGAGTACTGGCACATCGGCGAGACGACGAGGCGATTGCGGAGCGTCACGCCGCGGATCGGCAGCGGCCGGAAGAGATGCGGTGGCGGTGCGGTCATCGGCGAGCCTCCCCCTTTGTGCCGAACCTGAGCGCCCCGCCCGCGGCGGTGCCGCCTACAATAACGTAACATGGCACGGCGCTCTTCCCAAACCGTCCGGGCCGGCTTTGATGACGTGGTTGCCGGCGCAGGTCTCCCGCGATTCGCGGGGGTAGTCATTACGTACCGCACGGCGGATACCGCGACGGAGGTGGGAATGGTGGCTCCGCTCTTTAAGCGCATCGACCACATCGGCGTGATCGTCGCCGACCTTGGCGAACAGAAGAAGTGGCTCGGCGAGGTCTTCGGGTTGCCCGTGACGCGGGAGATCAACATCGCCGAGACCAAGCTCAGGGCCGCGTTCTACGGCGTGTCCGGCGTGGACGTCGAGGTGATCCAGCTCGACGATCCGGAGGCGCGCCGGAAGCAGCTCGGTGAGGGCGGCCACCGGGCGCGGATCGAGCACATCGCGGTCGAGGTGAGCAGCATCGCGGAGGCGCTGAAGACGCTCGCCCCGCTCGGCGTGAAGACGATGGAGCCGGAGCCCCGCAAAGTCGGCGACCGTCTCATCATCCGGACGGTCGCGGAGACGACCGGCGGCGTCTCCTACCAGTTCATTCAGCGCGCGTAGAGGTGAATCCATGGACGACCTGAACGCGCTCAAAGAGCGCGTCTGTAAGGAGATCGACGCCGCGCGCGGCGAGTTCGTCGCGCTCAGCCGGCGGATTCACGAGAACCCGGAGCTCGGCATGCAGGAGCGCCAGGCCGCGGAGTGGGTCGGTGCCCTGCTGCGCGAGACGGGCTTCTCGGTCGAGCGCCCGATCGCCGGCATGGAGACGGCGTTCCGGGCCGAGGCGCGCGGAAGCGGGGCGCACCCGCACGTGGCGCTGCTCGCGGAGTACGACGCGCTGGCCGGCCTCGGACACGCGTGCGGCCACAACCTGATCTGCATGGCGAGCGTCGGCGCCGCGGTGGCGCTGCGCCGCGCGGTGCCCAAGCTGCCCGGCACGCTGACCGTGCTCGGCACGCCGGCCGAGGAGACGGTGGGCGGCAAGGTCGTCATGGTCGAGCAGGGGGCGTTCGAAGGGGTCGACGCGGCGATGATGTTCCACCCGTCGCGCAACAACTGGTGGACGCGGGGCGCGCTCGCCGCGCAGTCGGTGCTCGTGAAGTTTTACGGCAGGCCGGCGCACGCGGCCGCGATGCCCGAGAAGGGCATCAACGCGCTCAACGCGCTGCTCCTCACCTACCACGCGATCGACTCGCTGCGGCAGCACGTGCCGAGCGACGTGCGGATCCACGGCATCATCACGAAGGGCGGCGACGCCCCGAACGTGGTGCCCGCCTACGCAGAGGGCGACTTTCTCGTCCGCGCGGCGACCCGCGCGACGCAGGCGGACGTGATGGCCAAGGTCAAGCGGTGCGCCGAGGGGGCCGCGGCCCAGACCGGCGCGCGCGTCGAGTTCGAGATGGGCCTCCTGTACGCGGAGCGCTACAACAACCAGGCCCTCGCGGATCTCTTCGCCGGCAACATGGGCCGTCTCGGGATCGAAGGCGAGCGGCCGCCGAGCGAGGGCGGCGTGGGATCGTCGGACATCGGGAACGTCAGCATGGTCTGTCCCACCATCCACCCGTATCTTAAGATCGCCGACGATGTCTCCGGGCACACCGTGGAATTCCGCGAGGCCGCGGGCTCCCCGCGGGGCTACGATACCATGCTGGCCGCCGCGAAGGGACTCGCCATGACGGCGCTCGACGTGCTGTACCAGCCGGATCAGGTCAAAGCGATGTGGGACGAGTTCAAGGCGACGGTGCCGGGCGCGTAAACCGTCCCGGCGGGGAGGCAGCGATGCGATACCGATGGCCGGACGGGCACGACTGCGCGGTCGCGCTAACGTTCGACGTCGACGCCGAGTCCGCGCTGATCTTCCGGGAGCCGGAGCGGGCGGCGCGCTCGCTCGCCGCCAACGAGGAGCGCCGGTTCGGGGTGCGCACCGGCGTCGAACGGATCCTGCGGCTGCTCGAGCGGTACGGACTCCGCGGCACGTTCTATGTGCCGGGCTGGACGATCGCGCACCATACGGCGGCCATCCGGCCGATCCGCGACGCCGGCCACGAACTGGCCGCCCACGGCAACGTGCACGAATCGCTCGATACCCTGAGCGGCGACGAAGAGGCGCGGGTCCTCGAAGCGCAGCTCGATATCTGGAAATCCTGTCTCGACCTGCGACCGACCGGGTACCGGTCGCCGTCGTGGGAGCTCAACGCCGGCACGCCGGCGCTCCTCAAGTCCCGCGGCTTCGTCTACGACAGCTCGCTGATGGGGGACGACATTCCGTACCATCTGACGACGCCGTCGGGACCGCTCGTCGAGGTGCCGGTGCAGTGGCTGCTCGACGACGCGCCGATGTACCGCCACGTCTACGGGGCGAGCAACCAGATCTCGGATCCCGACCGCGTCATCCGCATGTGGGCGCAGGAGTTCGACGGGATGCGGCGAGAGAACGGGTGCTTCATCCTGACGATGCATCCGTGGATCTCGGGCCGCGCCGGACGGTTGCTCGGGCTCGAGCAGCTGATCCAGCACATGCGGAACGTGCCGGGCGTCTGGTTCGCGACGGTCGCCGAGATCGCTGCGTGGGCAGCCAAACAGGAGTCGCGAGCGGTCGATCCGGCGAAGGGCACAACGCGCCCCTAGCGCTGTCGTGCCGGCCGAGTTGGTCCCCTCCGCTCAGCGGATCTCCACGATCATCTCGATCTCGACCGCGATGTTGAACGGCAGCGACCCCATGCCCACCGCGGAGCGCGCATGCCGGCCGCGGTCGCCGAAGACCGCCACGAGCAGGTCGGACGCGCCGTTGATGACTTGCGGCTGTTCCGTGAACTCGGGGGTACCGTTGACCATGCCGAGGAGCTTGACCACGCGGCGCACGCGGTCGAGGCTGCCGATCGCCGCCTTCAGCGTGGCGAGGCAGTTCAGCATGACGAGGCGCGCGGCCTCTTGACCCTGGGCCGTGGTGAACTCGCGGCCCAATTTGCCCCGGTAAATCAGCTCCCCGTTTTGGACCGGACCGTGGCCGGAGACGAAGACAAGCTTCCCGGCGACGACCGCTCCGACGTAATTGGCCACCGCCGTCGGCGCGGGCGGCAGCGTGAGGCCCATTTTGGCGAGGTTGCGCTCGGCCTGTCCCCCGCGCCTCGCCGCGCTCCGTCTCGGGCTGCTCCTCTTGGTCCGTGCCATGACGGGCCTCCGTGCGTTGAGACGTGGCTACACTTCGAGCGCAAGGTGGCTCGCGATGTAGGGGGCGACCACCTCGGGTTGTTCTTCCGCGAAGCCGTGTGAGCCTCCGGGGACGACGATCAGTTTCGATCGCGGCAGCAGGCTCGCGAGATACTCCCCGACGGCAACCGGACTGATCGGATCGCTGTCCCCCCACAAGAGGAGTGTCGGCGCGGTGATCGTCCGGATGCGCTCGCTGAGATCGTCCCGGTGGTCCAGGAGCACCGCCGACCCGGCGGCGTGAGGATACTCCCGCCTGTACGGCGTGCGCCAGTCTTCGGTGCTGAACCGCGACAGGTCGACGCCGCCCGAAGCGGCCGAGAGGACGATGTGGCGGACCATCGCCGGCCGGTCCAGGGCCGCGCGGATCGCCACCGCTCCGCCCATCGATTGCGCGATCAGGTCGACCGGCCGGTCCATCTGGTCCGTGACGAGCGCCACGAGGTGATCGAACAGGGAGACGCGCGGATCCGCCGGGACGGATCCGTGCCCGGGCCACTCCACGAACACCCGCTCGTACCGCGGCGGCAGCAGGCCGGCGACCGGGCGCCAAAAACGCCGATCGCCGCGCGCGCCCGGGAGGAAGAGGACCCGGTGCTCCATGTCAGTGCGCGAGATATCCTCCGTCGACCGGCAGGATGATCCCGGTGATGCCAGAGGCGGCCGGTGACGCCAGGTACAGGACCGTTCGGGCGACCTCGTCGACGTCGAGGACGCGCCCCATCGGGATGCGGCCGATCACCTGCGCGCGGGTGGCGGGGTCCCGCAGCACTTCCGCCGTCATCTCCGTCTCGACGAACGTCGGCGCCACGGCGTTGACGCGGATCCCGCGCGGGGCCCACTCCATGGCGAGCTGTTTGGTGAGGGTGGCCACGCCGCCCTTGCTCGCGCAGTAGGTCGCGCGGTTCGGCAGGGCGACGAAGCTCATCGTCGAGCCGACGTTGACGATGGAGCCGCCGCCGGCCGCCAGCATGACCCGCGCCGCGGCCTGCGCGCAGAAGAACACCCCTTTCAAGTTCGTGTCGACCACCTCGTCCCACTCGGCCTCGGTCACCTCCAGCGTCGGCGTGCGGTGGTTGATCCCGGCGTTGTTGACGAGGACGTCGAGGCGTCCGAAGGCGGACACCGCGCGATCGGCGATCCGCCGCCCGGCTCCGTCGTCGCGCACGTCCGCCGTCACGGTAACGCACCGCCGGCCCAGCCGTTCGATCGCGGTGTGCGCCGCGTCCAGCGCGTCCGGCTTCCGGCCGGCGATGACCAGATCCGCGCCCGCTTGCGCGAGCCGCTCCGCGATACCGCGGCCGATCCCGTGCCCGCCGCCCGTCACGACCGCCACTTTGCCGTCAAGACGAATCTCGTCCATGCCATGCCTCCCATCGATTCGGCGCCGGCTGCTCGGCCGGCCCCCTCGTCCCGCCGGACTACCGGTAGAGCCGTGGATCGAGCGCGTCCCGCAGACCGTCCCCAAGAAAGTTGAAGCCCAGAATCGTGACGAAGATGGCCGCGATCGGAAAGAACGCCTGGTGCGGCGCGACGTCCAGGTAGTTGCGGGCGACGAGGACCATCGCGCCCCATTCCGGCGTAGGCGGCTGGGCGCCCAGGCCGAGGAACGAGAGCGCCGCCGCGAACAGGATCGCCGACGCCATGCCGAGCGTGGCCGTGACGATGATCTCGGACGAGACGTTCGGCAGCACGTACCGCATGAGCAGGCGGGCGTCCCGCACCCCGACGGCCCGCGCCGCGTCGACGTACTCGTTGGAGCGCACGCGCAGCACGGCGCTCCGGACGATGCGGACGAATCCGGGGATGGTCGCGATGCCGACGGCGATCATCGCGTTCTGGAGGCTCGGCCCGAGCGCCCCGACGATCGCGATCGCGAGCAGCAGTCCCGGGAACGCCAGCAGGACGTCGATCACGCGCATGATCGCATTGTCCAGGCGCCGGTAGAACCCGGCGAGCAGGCCGAGCGTGATTCCGAACGCGGCCCCGATACCGACGGAGATGAGGCCGATGCTGAGGGAGATGCGGCTGCCGTAGACGATCTGGCTGAAGATGTCCCGCCCGAGATTGTCCGTGCCGAACGGATGCGCGTGCGACGGCCCCGCGAAGCGGGCCAGGACGTCCGGTTGGGTCGGATCCGCGACGGCGAGGAACGGCGCGGCCCCCACCGTGAGCACGAGCAGCGCCACGATCGCCCCGCCGATGCGCACCTGCCACGACTTGCCGAGCCGGCGCCACAGCGTGGTCTTGCGCGTCCGCGGCGAGGGGATGGCGGCGCCCGCCGCCATCAACCGTACCTGATCCTGGGATCGGCCGCGGCGTACCCGACGTCGACGAGGATGTTCGTGACGACGAAGGTCACCGCGAACAGCAGCACGCCCCCCTGCACGACCGGGAAGTCGCGCCCGAGGATCGCCTGCACGACGAGCCGGCCCATGCCCGGCAGCGAAAAGATCGACTCGGTGATAAACGCGCCGGTGAGCAGGCCGCCGAACTGCAGCCCGATAATCGTGATCACCGGCAGCAGCGCGTTGCGGAACGCGTGCCGGACGATCACCGCGGTCTCGCGCACGCCCTTCGCGCGTGCGCTGCGCACGTAGTCTTGGTGAAGCACCTCGAGCATCGACGATCGCGTCAGGCGTGTCAGGAGCGGGATCACCCCGCTGCTCACCGTGATCGCCGGCAGGGCGATGTGCCGCCACCCCTCCGGGGTCCGCAGCGATTCGTAGCCGGTCAGCGGAAACCAGCGTAAATTGATCGCGAACACCCACAGGAGAATGAGGCCGATCGCGAAGACCGGCATCGCGTTGCCCGCCAGCACGGCGAAGATCGTGGAGAGATCGAGGAGCGAGTTCCGGCGGTACGCCGCCAAGATGCCCATCGGCACGCTCACCAGCGTGGTCCACACGACACCCACCGTCGCAAGCCCGAGGGTCACCGGGAGCGTGTCGATGAGGCGCCCCAGCACGGGCTCGCGGGAGCGGATCGACCGGCCAAGATCGCCGCGGGCCATCCGCGCGAGGTAGCGGCCGTACTGCACGTACAGGGGCTGGTCCAGGCCGAGGGTGCGCTCGATGTCGCGCACCACGGACGGCGGCGCGTCGGGGCCGGCCACCACCAGCGCCGGGTTGCCGGGCGTGAGGTGCAGGATCAGGAAGACCAGCACGGACACGCCCAGCAGCACGGGCACCGCCTGTACGAGGCGCCCCGCGATGTACGAGGCCATCGCCGCCTCCGGGAGGGCCTGAGTCCGGAACCGCTACTTCAGATCGAGATCGAGCATCTTGTAGAGGACGTTCGCGTGCATCTTCGGCACGACGAGACGCTTCGACGCCACGACCACGCGCTTCTCGTGCACGAGCGGGATCCAGATGGCGTTCGAGACGATGATCTGCTGCAGCTTTTGATAGGCGGTCATTTGATCGGCCGTGCTCGTGCTGGACCGGCTGATGTCGAGCAGCCGGTCCGTCTCGGGATCGGCCCAGTCGAACCGGTTCGGCGCGGGCCGCTGCGTGCTCTTGAAGTAGAACGACAGCACGTCGGCCGTGACGTAGCGGACGTTGATGAGGAACATGTCGTGCTGCCCGGCCCGGAGCGCGGCGAGGAACGCCGTCCACTCCAGCTGCTGGGGCCGCACGCCGACGCCGATGCCGCCGAGCTCCGCCTGGACCAGCGGCACGACGGAGTCGAAGGCCGCGCCCGGCGTCCAGAGAAACACGAGCGAGAGCGGCTGGCCGTTCTTCACGCGCGTGGCGCCCGGGCGCGGCTGCGTCCAGCCGTCCTCGTCGAGCATGCGCTTCGCCGTGCTCGGGTTGTAGTGGTAGGCGATGTTCTTGACGCCGCTCCACCATCCCGGCGTGCCGGGCGCGAGCGGGCCAAAGGCTTCCTCGGCCAGGCCGTAGTACGCGCCCTGGATGATCTCCTGCCGGTTGACGCCGTAGTTGATCGCCTGGCGCACCTTCAGATCGTCGAGCGGCTTGTGCCCCAGCTTGAAGCCGATAAACGCGGTGTTGAGATCGCTATAGCGGATGACCTGCAGCTTGCCCTCGCGGGTGAGCCGGTCCAGCGCCTGCCCCGGAATGTTCGCGTCGAACTGCGCGTCGCCGACCTCGACGGACGCGAGGCGCGGCGTGTCCTCTGTGATGACCTTCATCACGACCGTGCCGAGGTGCGCGGGCCCGCGGTTCTGGTAGATTGGCGGCCCCCAGTTGTAGTTGGGGTTGCGCGTGACGACAAGGCGGTCGTTCCGCACCCACTCGCGCAGGAGGAACGGCCCCGTGCCGTCGACCTTGCCGACGCCGGTGCCGTAGTCGTCGCCCGCTTTGTTGACCGCGTCCGAGTTCACGATGCTCGCCGCGTAGCTGGCGAGGTTCACGAGGAGGATCGACAGCGGCTCCTTCAAATGCAGCACCACGGTCTGCGGGTTCGGGGCGTCCACGCTCTGGACCGGCGAGATGTTGAAGGCGCTCGGCGAGCCCTTGAGCGTCCGCCAGCGGTCGAGCGTAAACTTCACGTCCGCGGACGTGAACGGTTTGCCCGACGCAAAGCGGACGCCCTGCTTGAGCGTGAAGGTGTACGTCTTGCCGTCCGGCGAGACCGTCCATTTATCCGCCAGGCCGGGCTTCACCGTGTTGTCGTAGTCCTGCGAGGTCAGGGTGTCGTAGAGGAGATAGTCGACCTCGGCGGACGACACCGCGGTCGTGCGTTCCGGGTCGAGCGTTTCCGTCTCTTCTGAGCGCGCGACCGTGAACGTCGGACCCGCGCCGGGCGCGCTGAGCACGAGCGCGGGCGTCGCGGCCAGGGCGAGGGCGACACATCCGGAGACGAGCCAGCGGCTGATCGGAAGCATGAGACTCCCCCTCGGTGACCTCGGTACGGATTGGAAGGCGCCGCTCAGGTTCGGCGGCCCGCCGGAGGCTCCCTTTCGGGGCCCCGCCGGACGGCGGCCCGGCGCCTCGGGTCCCGGGACGGCGCGCAGGCGGCCGGGCAGCGCGTCCAGAACCATGACCCCATGACTCCATCCCCGTCATCCGAACTGCGCGTCGCCGTGCTCGGCGCCGGCCGCTGGGCGGCCGGCGCTCATCTCCCCGGCTGGAAACGCGATCCCCGATGCCGGCTGGTCGCGGTGTGCGATGTCGAGGCCGATCGCGCCGAAGCGTGCGCGCGGGAATTTGACATTCCTACCGCGACGACGGACTGGCGCTCCACCGTGGCCCGCACGGATGTCGACGTGGTCGATGTGGTGACGCCGTCCCACACGCACCACGAGCTCGCCGTCGCGGCGATCGGGGCGGGCAAGCACGTGCTGTGCGAAAAGCCGGTCGCCCACGACTTCCGGGACACGCAGCGCGCGGCCGAACTGGCGAAGCGGAAAGGCCTCAAGACCAAGCTGGGGTTGACGTTCCGCTACAGCCCGGGCGTCCAGTACGCGCGGTCGCTGATCGACGAGGGCTTCGTCGGCACCCCGTTCATTTTCAATGGATACGAGCAGAACTCCCAGTGGCTCAACCCCGCGACGCCGCTGCGCCAGGTCGATCCGGCCTGGGATCCGGCGGTGCTGCACGTGTCGTCCCTCGAGGGCTACGGCGCGCCGATCATCGATATCGGACAGTGGTGGGTCGGCTCCGGCTACGCCCGCGTCGTCGGCACGATGCGCAACTTCATTCCCGAGCGGATGGTCCGCGCAACCGGCCGCATGATGCGGATGAACATCGACGACGGCGACGTGTTCATCGGCGAGTACGCCAACGGGGCGATCGGCTCGATCCAGACCGGCTACGTCACGATCGGCAACTACCCCGGTACGGAGGCGCGGATCTTCGGCAGCGACGGCGCGATCATCTGCCGGCTGGTCGAGGAGAACGGAATCGCCGAAACGATGCGGATCGCGACGCCCGATCAGGTGGAGTTCCGCGAGGTCGAGATCCCGGCGCGGTTCTACCCGGCCGGCGGCCACGCGCGCGAATCGTGGCGGACGCTGTTCTACGCAAATTTGATCCGGAACTTCATCGACGAGATCCTCGCGGGCGGCGAGACGAACCAGGGCAGCTTCTTCGACGGCGCCCGCGTCCAGGAAGTGATCAACGCGGTCGACCTCTCGGTACGCGAGCGCCGGTGGGTCGATCTCCCGCTGTCCCGCTGAGCGGGCCCGTGGTTCCGTCCGCGCTGGACGCGTTTTTCTCCCGGTATTACCATGACCGGCCGGTGAACGCCACGTTCATCGGCGTGCACGACTTGGACGGCCGCCTGCCCGACTACTCCGATGCCGGGCTCGGCGACGCGCAGCGGGCGATGGACGCCCTCGCGCGCCGCCTCGGCGATCCGGACGGCACAACGCCGGCCGCCGTCGAGGCTCTGGACCGCGATCTGGCCGCGGGCTTTCTCGAGATCGAGCGGTGGGAACGGGCGTCGCCCCACGGTCCGCGCGGGAACCCGTGCGTCTACACCGGCGAGGCGATCTTCGGGGTCATCGCCCTGCTGCTCCGTCCGTTCGCCCCCCTGGCCGAGCGCCTGGACGCCGCGGCGCGGCGGATGGCGGCGATTCCCGCGTTCCTCGATCAGGGCCGGGCGCAGGTGCGATGCGCGCCGCGGGCCTGGACCGGCCGCGCCGTCCGCGAGTGTGCCGGGGCAGAGGCCCTGTTCGCGCGCGGCATCGAGACGTTCATCGCCGACGAGGACGTCGCGGGGCACGGCGCCGACCCCCGCGGCCTCCGCTCCGCGGCGGCCGAAGCCGCCGCGGCCTTCGGGCAATTTCGGCGCCATCTCGAGACGGACGTCCGGTCGGCGGAGCCGGCGGCGTACGCGTGCGGAGAGGCCGCGCTCGAGCTGTTGATGCGGCGCGGACACGGCGTGACGCTCCGGGCGGCGGAGGTGCGCCGGCTTGCGGAAGCCCGCGCAGAGGCGGCCGAAGCGTCGCTGCGCGAGCGGGCGGCCGCATCTGGGTTCGACGACTGGCGCGCCGCGCTCGCGAGCCTGGCCGACCGGCATCCTGCGGCCGGCCGCTACTACGCTCGCTATCAGGAGGTATGGGACGCCGCCCGCCGTGCCGCGGAGGAGCACCGGCTCGTGACGTGGCCGGACTATCCGATCCAGTTCGTGCCGCGCCCGCGCTGGGCGCGCGAGGCGGCCCCGTCGCTGTACTTTCTTGCCTACCGCGCGCCGGCGGCGTTCGACCGCGTCCCGGTGACCGACTACCTCGTCACGCCGGTCGACCCCGAGATGCCGGCGGACGAGCAGACCCGGCGTCTGCGCGCCGCCAACGACGCCGCGATCGCGCTCACCCACGTCATCCATCACGGCGGCCTCGGTCACCACGTGCAGAACTGGTTTGCCTACCGCGCGCCGTCGCGGATCGGGCGCATCGCCGCGGTCGACTGCGCGTCGCGGATCGCGATGCTCTGCGGCGGCACCATGGCGGAGGGGTGGGCCTGCTACGCCGTCGACCTGATGGAGGAGATCGGGTTCCTGTCGCCCCCGGAGCGCTGCGCGCAGGCGCATACGCGCTTGCGGATCGCGCTGCGGGCGCTCGTCGACGTCGCGCTCCACACGGGTGAATGGACGCTCGAGCAGGCGGCCGGGATGTACGAATCCCGGGGCGGGATGGACGGGGCCGCGGCGCGGGCGGAAGCCGTCAAGAACTCGCTCTTTCCGGCGACGGCGATGATGTACATGCTCGGCGTCGACGGCATCCACGCGCTGCGGCGCGGCGAGGCCGCGCGCCGGGGCGGCGCCTTCGATCTCCGCGAATTCCACGACCGGCTGCTGGCCTGCGGGTCGATCCCCGTCGCGCGGGCGGCGGCCGTGCTGGCCGGAGGTGCCACGCAAGACGGGGCAGAGGAGGGCACTCGGACGTCTTGAAGGATTGCGGTTGATCGGGCCGGTCGTCCGGCACATCATCGACGCGTTGTGACTGGGGGAGTCTGGGGTATGGCGCGAGTATCGCGGTTTGGGCGGCGGCAGTTGCTGGCAGGCGCGGGGGCGTGGGCGGGCGCCGCGGCGCTCGGGACGGAGATCCCGCTGCTCCGCGGGCTGGATCTCGGCGCGGCGGAGGCGGCCGCGGCCGGCGGCACACTCACCGTCGGCGGGCTCGATCTCGACGACACGCTCGATCCGCAGGTGACCAACTTCGACTCGACGATCCGCATCTTGCTGAACGTGTGCGAACCGCTCGTGTGGGAGCCGACGCCGGGCCGGTTCGTGCCCGGCCTCGCGGAGTCGTGGTCGATCTCGTCCGACGCGAAAGTGTACACCTTCAAACTGCGGCGCGGGGTGCGGTTCCACGACGGTACGCCGTTCAACGCCGACGCGGTCAAGTTCACGATGGACCGGGTCGTGGCGCCGGAGACCAAAGCGGGGCAGTCGCACGACCAGCTGGGTCCCTACGACCACACCGACGTGGTCGACGACGCCACCGTGCGGATCGTCATGAAGGAAGGCTACGCGCCCCTGCTGACCAACCTCAACGGCTACCTCGGCATCGTGTCACCCACCGCGGTCAAGAAAATGGGCCTCGCCGACTTCGCGCGGCACCCCGTCGGCACCGGACCGTTCATGTTCAAGGAATGGGTGGCGAAGGATCACGTGACGCTCGTCCGCAACCCCGACTACGCGTGGGCGTCGTCTCTCTTCAAGCACAAGGGCCTGGCGTATCTCGACCAGCTCGTGTTCAAGATCATTCCGGACGCCTCGGTCCGGACGGGCACCTTGAAGAGCGGCGAGACGCAGTACATCAACGACGCCGATCCGCTGGAGATCGCCGCGCTGCGCGCCGACAAGCGGTTCGTCGTGATCGAAAGATCGCAGCCGGGGTCCGGGTGGGTCCTGCTCCTCAACGTGACCGGCTCGCCGCAGATCCGCGACATCGCGGTCCGGCGCGCGTTCGAGTGGGGCGTGGACCGCGAGGGGCTCAACAAGACGGTCTTCAGCGGCCTCATGAAGCCGGCGTGGAGCCCGTTGATGCGGCCGACGCTCGGCTACGATGCGTCGACGGAGAAGATGTACCGGTACGATCCCGCGCAGGCGAAGAAGGTGCTGGAGGAGGCGGGATGGCGGCCGGGCGCGGACGGCATCCGCGAGAAGGCCGGCCAGAAGCTCAGCGTCAACTTTCTCATCATCGGCCGCACGCGCGACAAGGCGATGGCCGAAGCGGTCCAGGCCAGCATGCGCGACATCGGGGTGGACGTCCAGATCAACGCCCTCGAGCGCGCCGCGTTCCGGAGCCAGGTCAGCCAGAATAAGTACGACATCAACTTCATGTGGTTCTCGTACGGCGACCCCGACGTGCTGCGAACGCTGTTCCACTCGTCGAACGTGAACGCGTTCAACCGCGCGCGCTACCAGGTCCCGGAGGTGGACCGGATGCTCGAGGCGGCCGCGGCCACGATCGACAGGGCCAAGCGCATCGACCTGTACAAGCAGATCCAGCAGCGCGTGCTGCGCGACGCGGTCTGTGTGCCGCTCGTCGACACGATCACGTACAACGCCAAACGCGCCGAGGTGTCCGGCGACGCGATCGATGCCCTGGCCTCGTACGTGTGGATGTACGACGTACAGGTGCGGCGGTAAGGGCCGGGACTCCCGCGCGTTCGCGCCGGACTTTCGAGCCCTGGGGCCGGGCGGCCAGGCGGCATGCTGAGGTACATCGGGGAGCGGGCGCTACAGGCGTTCCCGGTCCTTATCGGCATCACGGTCGTCACGTTTCTGATGCTGCACCTGGTCCCGGGGGACCCGGTGCTGCTCTTCGCCGGCGAAAAGCCGATGAGCGCGGCTCAGGCCGAAGAGATCCGCCACCAGCTGGGTCTCGACCGGCCGCTGCTGACGCAGTACGAGGACTACGTCGGCCATCTGCTGCGAGGCGACCTCGGCCGGGCGCTCCGCAGCCAGCGCCCGGTGCTCGACAGCATCCTCGAGGTGCTGCCCGCGACGGTGCAGCTCACGCTGACCGCGTTGGGGTTCGCGATCGCGGCGGGGCTGGCGCTCGGTATCGTGGCGGCCCTGGCGCACCGGACCTGGCTTGATACCGCGGCCATGGGCGTGGCGATCCTCGGCGTGTCGATGCCGGTCTTCTACTCGAGCCTCCTGCTGCTGATGCTCTTCTCGTTCACGCTCGGCTGGTTCCCCGCGACCGGCGAGGGCGGGCTGGACCATCTCATCCTTCCGGCGACGGCGCTCGGCCTGATCTCATCGGCGGTGCTCGCGCGGCTGGTCCGCTCAGGCATGCTCGGCGTGCTGCGCCAGGACTATATCGTGACCGCGCGCGCGAAGGGCCTGTCCCGGGCGTTGGTTGTGTGGCGGCACGCGCTGCGCAACGCCCTGATCCCCGTGATCACCATGGTGGGCCTCCAGCTCGGCGCGCTGCTCGGCGGCGCCGTCGTGACCGAGACGATCTTCTCGCGCCCCGGACTGGGCCGGCTCGCCGTCGACGCGATTCTGAACCGTGATTTCCCGCTCGTCCAGGGCACCGTGCTCATCGCCGCCGTCGTCTACGTGGCCGTCAATCTTCTGGTCGACATCGCTTATGCCGCCGTCGATCCCCGCATCCGCTACGGCTAGCGGCGCGCCGCGCGCCGCCGCGGGCGCCTCGGGCATCCGCACGCGGACGCCGGCGGCCATCGCGGTCCGCCGCCTGCTGCATCACCCGAGCGTCGTCGTCGGCGGGACGCTGTTCCTGGTGGTGATCCTGTCCGCGGTGCTGGCGCCGTGGCTCAGCCCCTACGCGCCCTTCAAGGCCAACCTCCGAGCGCCCCTCGACCCGCCCGGCGCCGCCCATGTGATGGGCACGGACCGATTCGGGCGCGACGTTTTCTCGCGCGTGCTCTGGGGCGGACGGCTGTCGCTGACCGTGGGGGTGGTCTCGGTCGGCATCGCCGCGGTTTGCGGCGTGACGCTCGGCCTTGTGGCCGGCTACACCGGCCGCCGGACCGAAGCGGTGATCATGCGCACGATGGACCTGCTGCAGGCATTCCCCGGCATTCTGCTCGCCCTCGCCGTCATCGCGACGCTCGGCAGCAGCCTGCCGAACCTCATGATCGCCGTCGGTATCTCCGCCATCCCGGACTACGTGCGGATCGCCCGGGGCGCGGTGCTGACTGTGAAGGAGCGGGAGTTTGTGCTCGCGGCGCGGGTCGTCGGCTGCCGGGATCGCGCCATTTTGCTGCGCCACATTCTGCCCAACGTGACGGCGCCGCTCGTGGTGATCGCGACCCTCGGTATTGCCGGGGCGATCATCACCGGTTCCGCGTTGAGCTTCCTGGGGCTGGGCGTTCGTCCGCCCACGCCGGAATGGGGCAACATGCTCGCGGAGGGCCGCGAGTTTCTCGCGCACGCGTGGTGGGTGGCGTTCTTTCCGGGACTGGCGATCATGGCCGCGGTCTTCGCGGTCAACCTGCTCGGCGACGGTTTGCGGGACGTCCTCGACCCGAGGTTTCGCAGTTAGGGCGGAAGGGTAACCGGTAATAATGACTCAGACGGAGGGGGGCCTGCGGGCGTCCCTCCGTTCGTTTCTACGTCCGAACTCACAGTGGGAGGGACTTTGTGATGCGTCAGATACGGACTATGTTCGCCGGCGCAGCGATCGTCCTCGCCGTCGTCCTGGCGGCAGGCGCGCTGCCGGGCGGCGCGCAGGTGCCGGCGCCGTACGTGCACGTGTTGGTGGACGGCCAGCCCGTCGGGTTCGACGTGCCGCCGCAGATCGACAACGGCCGCGTGCTCGTTCCGTTGCGCGGCGTGTTTGAACATATGGGCGCGACCGTCGCCTGGGACGACCGGACACAAACGGTCCTGGCGCAGCGCGGCGCCACCGGCGTCTCGCTCATGATCGGGAACACCCAGGCCACGGTGAACGGGCGGCCGGTCGCCATGGACGTCCCCGCGATGCTCGTCGGGGGCCGGACCATGGTGCCGCTGCGGTTCGTGAGCCAGGCCCTCGGCGCGAGCGTGAACTGGAACGCCGCGACGTCCACGGTCACGATCGCCAGCGGCGGCGCGGCGGCCGTGCCGCCGTCGCAGACGTACACGCCGGGCCCCAACGTGCAGCACGTCGTCGGCACGATCGTGGCCGTCCGGATGCCGGTTGATCCGGGCTCGCCGGGAGCCGTCGTGGTGAGCCACAACGGCACCGTGTCCACGTACCGCGTGACCTCGTCGACGGTCATCACCCGCATCAACACGACCAGCGGGGCGGGCGGTTCCGTGGCGATCGGCGCGCTTCGGCCCGGGGACACCGTGGACATTCTGGTGACCCCGGATAACGTGGCGCAGAGAATCCGCGCGACGTACGCGTTCTAGCCGGATCGAGGGAAGATCGCGAGGCCGCCGGGCAGCCGCCCAGCGGCCTCGCGCACGTCGTGACCCGCGGCCTCGCCCCGAAGTTTCGCGGAGCGCCCGCGAGGGTAACGTACTGAATTGACTCATCGGGGGGAGCCGCCAACTCAGACACCAGGAGGTGTCGTGTGATGCGTCAATTACGCCACACTCTCGCCGGCGCGGCGATCGTACTCGCCGTTGCGCTGGCCGCCGGCCCGCTGCCCGGTGGGGCGCAGGCGCCGGCGCCGTACGTGCACGTGTTTGTGGACGGGCAGCCCGTCGCGTTCGACGTGCCGCCGCAGATCCAGTACGGCCGCGTGCTCGTCCCGCTGCGCGGGGTGTTCGAGCGCCTCGGCGCTACAGTCGCCTGGGACGACCGGACGCAAACGGTGCTCGCCCAACGCGGGGCCACCAGCGTGTCCCTCATGATCGGCAACACCCAGGCCATGATCAACGGACAGCCGGCCGCGATGGACGTGCCCGCGATGCTCGTCGGGGGCCGGACGATGGTGCCGCTGCGATTCGTGAGCCAAGCCCTCGGCGCGAGCGTGAACTGGGACGCGGCGACGTCCACGGTCACGATCGCGAGCAACGGCGCGGCCGCCGTGCCGCCGCCGCCGGCGTATCCGCCCTCCCAAGCCTATCCGCCGTCCCAAACCTATCCACCGTCGCCGGCGGCGCAGCATGTGACGGGCACGCTGGTCGGGGTGCGGCAGCCCGCGCCGAACGCGCCCGGACAGATCGCCGTAAGCCATGACGGCGTGGTGTCCACCTATATCGTCACCTCGACGACCGCGATCACGCGCGTCAACGCCGCCAACGGCAGCGGCGGCTCGGTCGATATGGCGAGCCTCAAGCCCGGCGACGCCGTGGATGTGACCGTGGGGCAGAACGATGCGGCCGTGCGGATCACCGCGACGTACTACTCGCAGTAGCCGCCCCGCGGCCTAGGGTCGCGCGAGGCCGCCGGGCCGCCGCCCGGCGGCCTCGTTCATGCTATGATCCGCGAAGGGGGCGATCATGCGCGACGGGTTGATCCCGGGCACCGCGGCCGATGTGCAGTTGACCGTGACCGACGCGATGACGGTGCGCTTCGACGAGCTCGGGACGACCCACCCCGTATACGCGACCTGGATGATGATCAAACACATGGAAGAGGCCGGCCGCAAGGCGATCCTGCCGTTTCTCGAGCCCGGCGAAGACGCGCTCGGCTACGCGATCGACGTGATTCATCTCGCGCCGACGCCCGTGGGCGCGAGTGTGCGGGCCCGCGCGATCGTCGAGCGCGTGGAGGCACGGCGGATCCACTGCCGGGTCGAAGCCCATAACGAGCGGGAGAAGATCGGCGAGGGCCGGACCGTGCAGGTCGTGGTGCCGCGCGCGCGGCTCGTCGCCAGGTTTCGAGAGATCGGCGCCATCCGCTGACGGTTCGCTAAGGGGGAGCCATGTCGACGCGGCCAGTGCACGCGTTCATCGACGATCACCGGCAGGACGAGCTCGACACGCTCGTGCGGCTCGTGCGGCAGCCGAGCATCAGCGCGCAAAACGTCGGGGTCCGGGAGTGCGCGCAGCTGCTCGCCGGCATCCTGTCGGAGTACCGGATTCCGGCGCGCCTCATCGAGACGCCGACCCAGCCGGTCGTCTACGGCGAGTTGATAAGCGATCCGCACGCTTTTACGCTGATCTGCTACGGCCACTATGACGTGCAGCCGCCGGAGCCGCTCGACCTCTGGCAGTCGCCGCCGTTCGAGCCGGCGGTCCGGGACGGACGGATCTACGGCCGCGGGGTCGGTGACAACAAAGGCCAACTGATCGCGCACGTGCTGGCCGCGCGCGCGTGGCTCGAGACGGCCGGGAAGCTGCCGATCAACCTCAAGTTCGTGTTCGAAGGCGAAGAAGAATCCGGCTCCCCCAGCCTCGGTGCCTTCGCTTCCCGGCACAAGGAGATGCTGGCCGCCGATCTCGTGTACATCTCCGACGGGGGCCTGCACCCGTCCGGCCGGCCGGTCATCTCCCTCGGCAACCGCGGCATGCTCGGACTGAGGCTGATCGCCCAAGGCGCCGACCGCGACAACCACTCCGGCAACAAGGGCGGGGTGGCGCCGAACCCGGTGTGGATGTTGGTGCACCTGTTGGCCACGATGGTCGATCCCAAGGGCCGCGTGCTGATCGACGGTTTCTACGACGAGGTGCGGCCGGTGGGTCCGGTCGAGCAGCGGATTCTCGCGTCCCTCGATTTCGACCCCAAGAGCTTTGCGGCGACGATGGGCATGCCGTCGCTCGAGATCGACGGGCCGACCTACTGGCGGCGCATCATGCTCGAGCCTTATTTCAATATTCAGGGGTTCGCGAGCGGGTACGTGGGGCCGGGCGCGAAGACGATCATCCCCGCCCGCGCGGAGTGCCGGATCGACATCCGGCTTGTCGTGGACCAGCGGATTGGCGACATCTTCGAGAAGGTGAAGCGGCACGCGGCGAAGGTCGATCCGCGCGTGCTCGTGGAGATCCGCGAGTCGACGACGATGGAGGCGACGCGGACGCGTCCGGACCACCCCGCGGTCGGCGTCATCGCGGAGGCGATCAAGGCGTACCGCGGCGTCGAGCCGGCGCTCAACCTGGCGAGCGGCGGCAGCCTGCCGAACGCCGTCTGGCCGGACGTGCTCGGGATCGACCACATCGACGTGCCGTACGCGAACGCCGACGAGAACAACCACAGCCCCAACGAAAATCTCAGCCTGGAGCGCTACTACGACGGCATCCACGTGAGCGCGGAGGTCTTTCGGGCACTCGCTGGCGCGCACGCGCGCGGCGCGTTCCGCAAGGCCTGATCGCGGGGCGCCGCCTCGCGGCCCCCCGTGTCGTGCGCGGCCGGCTAGGCGCACCCCGGCGGAACCCGCCGGTGCCAGTCCGTGACGTCCTGGTAGGCGCGGCCGAGCGCGATCAGCGTCGACTCCTCGAACGGCCGGCCGACGAGCTGGATCGCGATCGGCAGTCCCTTCGTGCTGAAACCACACGGCACGCCGAGGCCGGGCAGCCCCGCGAGATTGCCGGCCGGTGTAAGGGCCGCGTTGCCCGCAACGACCGTGATGCCCCCGGGCCCGCGGCGCTTCCTGCCCACCGGCCGCCACTCCGCGTCGATCGGCTCGTCGATCCGGTGGGCGGGCCGCGGACGCGCCGGCGCGAGAATCACGTCGACGCGCCGGAACAGTTTGGCGAATTCGTCCTGCACGAGACGCCGGATGCGCATCGCCCGGATGTAGTCCACGCCGCTGATCTGCATGCCGGCGCGGAGGCCGATCGCCTGGCGCTGGTCGGCCAGGAGCGCCGCGCGGCCGCTGCGGACGAGGTCTTCGAACGCCGCCGACCCTTCGACGCGGATGACCGTTCGGGCCACTGAATCGATGGGCAGCGCCGGGAGGACCGTGCGCGACATCCGCACGCCGAGGCTCTTCAGCGTGTCGAGCGCCTGGCGCAGCGTGCCGCGAATCGTCGGATCGGCGGTCTCGAAGTCTTCGATCGCGTAGCCGACCCTGAGCGTGCGCAGCGGGCGCCGCCCGCGCTCCATCCGGAAGCGCCGGCCCGCGGAGCCGGGGTCGCGCGGGTCGGGACCGGCCATCGCTTCGAGGACGATGCCGCAGTCTTCCGCGGTGCGGCACATCGGCCCGAGCTTGTCCATCGTCCAGGCCAGCGCCATCGCGCCGAAGCGGCTGACGAGGCCGTACGTCGGACGAAGGCCGGTGACGCCGCAGTTCGACGACGGCGACAGGATCGACCCCGACGTCTCGGACCCGATGCCGTACGGGACGAGCCCCGCCGCGACCGCCACGCCGGTGCCGCTCGACGAGCCGCCCGACCAATGCTGTGGGTTCCACGGGTTCCGCGCGGGGCCCTGAAGCGACGCGCCGGCCCGGCGGTAGCCGCCGCCGCCGGCGAGTTCGATCATGGCGAGCTTCGCTGCCAGCACGGCCCCCGCCGCGTTGAGGCGCTCGATGACGGCCCCGTCGAACGGCAGCACCTGCCGGGCCCACGGCGGCGCGCCGTACGTGGTCGGTCCGCCGCGCGCCGCGAGCAGGTCCTTCGCGCCGTAGGGAATGCCCGTCAGCGCGGTGCCGTGGCCGCGGGCGAGCAGTTTGTCGGCCGCCCGGGCCTCCCGGAGCGCCCGGTCGTGCAGGATCGTCGCGAAGGCGTTGAGCGGACGACCGAGCGATTCGAGGCGGTGGAGCGCGAGCCGCGTCAGTTCGACCGACGAGAACTCTTTGCGACGCAGACCGTCGCGCAGTTCGCCGATCGTCGCGAACAGAGGACTGTCCATGAGGACCTCGCTGCAGCTACGGCGTGAAAGACTACGGTTTGAAGATGAAAGACGGCTCGACGGTCATCGGCAGCTTGACCGCGCGCAGCGCGGCCGTCGACTTTTCCTGGAATTTCAGGACTTCCAGAATCGATCCGGCCGGAGACCGAGGTCCCCCCTGCGCCGACCGGCGGCGGGCGGCGCCACGCGGCGCGGCGGCCGCGCCCCGGCCGGGTCGTCGGGTCGTGCGGACGTATCGTCGTCGTCTCATAGACCTGTTCATACCACACCGGCCGCGGCCGGTCCTTGGGATGTCCGACGAAGGGCCGCCGGGGACGCGGCGAGAAGTGGTGGCCCGGCGGCATTCAGGTGCGATCCACCGGTATGCCTCCCATATTCTTCGGAGGTGTGTGGCGATGCCGCGGTCCAGTGCCACGCTCACCCCGGATGAAGCGCGGTCGCTGCACCACGAGGCGCTCGTGATCGACAGCCAGCAGCCGCCGGCCACGACGGGGTTTCTGTTCACCGATCGGATGCGGGGCGCGCTCGCGGAGCTGCACGGCCGCAAGGTCTCGCGCGACGAGGCGCATCCGGTGCTGGTTGACCTCGCGCAGCAGGAGCTGCTCACCTCGTCGGACGCGCGCGAGCAGTTTCTCGAGTTCTGGCACACGTCCGGGGTGACCGTCGCCTGCGGCACGTATTCCGGCGCGCACCGGATGAGCGACTCGTACGACATGGCCAACCGGCGGCTCGCCCAGGCTCACGCGGTCGTCGAGGCGCTGGACGGCGAGCTGCTCCTCTGCCGGACGGCCGCGGACATCGAGCGCGCCCATGCAACGCGCAAGCACGGCCTCGTGCTGGATTTCCAGAACACGACGCCGTACGCGGACTCGCTCGACCGGATCAACCATTTCCACAACCTCGGGGTGCGGATGGTCCAGCTGACCTACAACCTCCGCAACCTGGTCGGCGACGGCTGCACCGAGACGAATCAGGGCGGGCTGTCGTACTACGGCCGCGAGGTGGTCCGCCGCCTGAACGACCTCCGCACCCTCGTCGACGTCAGCCACTGCAGCGAGCCGGTCGGCTGGGACGCGCTCAAGATCTCGACGGCGCCGGTGATCGTCTCGCACTCCGCGAGCAAGACCGTCTGCTACCACGACCGCGGCAAAACCGATGAGCTCGCGCGGGCGATCGCCGAGCGGGGCGGGTACTTCGGAGTGGTGGTGATCCCGGGGTTCATCTCGGACAAGAAGGAGCCGACCCTCGACGACTTCGCGGCCCACGTCGAACACCTCGTGGACGTCTGCGGCATCGACCACGTGGGCATCGGCACCGACAAGGCGGGTCCCGGGCCCGGCACGGAGTCGATGATCGCGTATCCGCCGGATATGCTGAAGCGGCGGTCCGCCGGTTTCAACTGGGACGGCTTCCGGACCGAAGAACACCGCCTCACGCCCGACTACCATCTCAACGGGTTCGAGGACTTCCGCGACTGGCCGAATCTGACAATTTGTCTCGCGCGGCGCGGATTCAACGAGGCCGAGCTGCGCAAGCTGCTGGGTCTCAACTACCTGCGGGTTTTCCGGGACGTGGTGGGGTGATCCGCCGCCGGATCGCGGCGCCGGCCGTACGCCGCGCGTGACGCGGGAGGCGGAACCGGATCCCCACGCGACGCGGCGCGAACGCCGCCGCCGGCGGGAGCGTGAGGGGATGCAGGTGCAGGGTCGGAGCGTCCGGCGCCTCGCGGAGTTGAGCGCGCGCCCAGGCCACGTCCCGTCCGCGGCCGTCCCGGCCGCGGCCAAGCGGCGGCGGTCGAAGCGCCGGCGACGGCTGTGATTCATGGCTGCCGGACGCCTGCCGGCCGGCCGTGAAGCGGGAGGGTCGAAACCGATGAGTCCACTGCTCGCCGGCCGGGTCGCGTTTGTGACGGGCGCGGGGTCCGGCATCGGCCGCGCGATCGCGAGGCGGTTCGGCGAGGAAGGCGCGGACATCGCCGCGGTCGACCTGAACGAGGCCGCGGCGTCCGAGACCGCGGACGCGGTGCGCGCCGTCGGCCGCCGCGCCGAAGCGCTCCGCGCGGACGTCGCCGTCCCGGCGGACGTCGAGGCCGCCGCCCGGCGGGCAAACGAGGTCTTCGGGCGGATCGACGTCCTGGTCAACAACGCGGGGATCACGCGCGATTCGACCATTCGGAAGATGACGGACGAGGCCTGGGACCTCGTCATCGACGTGCACCTCAAGGGGACGTTCTTGTGCACCCGCGCGGTCCTGGCCCGAATGCGGGACGCCGGCCGCGGCGGCGCCGTCGTCAACATGTCCTCGATTTCGGGCAAGATCGGCAATTTCGGCCAGGCCAACTACGCCGCCGCCAAGGCGGGCATCGCCGCCCTGACCAAAGTCACGGCGCGCGAGTACGCGCGCTACGGCATCCGCGCGAACGCGATTCAGCCCGGCCTGATCGACACCCCGATGACCCGGGCGATGGGCGAGGAGATGCTCAGGGCGCGCGTCGCCGATACGCCGCTCGGGCGGATCGGCGCGCCGGAGGAAGTCGCCAACGTCGCGCTGTTCCTGGCCAGCGACCTCGCGAGTTATGTCACCGGCGCCGTGATCGAGGTCACCGGCGGCCGATATCTCTAGCGCGGGCGCTCAGGTGATGATGCGCGGGAGCATGCGCGCGGCGATCGCGACGAGCACGGTCACGGCGACGACGAGGACGGTCAGGTCCAGGCCGAGCCCGTAGACGCTCGTGCCGGCCCGTACCATCAGAGCGCGCAGGGCGTCGACCTCGTACGTCAGCGGGTTGACCAGCGAGACCACCTGCAGCCACCCCGGCATCAGGCTGATCGGGTAGATCGCGTTGCTCGCGAAGAACAGCGGCATCGTGAGCAGCTGGCCCATCCCCATCACGCGTTCGCGCGTCTTGACGATGCAGGCGATGATCAGCGAGAGCGTCGCGAACAGCGCGGCGCCGATCACGATCACCACCATGACCCCGAGCACGTGCAGCGGATGCGGGTCGAGGTGGATGCCGATCAGCAGGGCGAGGATGTAGACGATCACCGCCTGCGACAGCGCGCGCGCGCCGGCCGACATGGCCTTGCCGGCCACGAGCGCCGTGCGCGACGCCGGGGTGACGAGCAGCTTGTGCAGCACGCCGACGTCGCGCTCCCAGATCGCGGCCACGCCGTAGAAGATCGCGATGAACAGGGCGCTCTGGGCCAGCACGCCCGGGGCCATGAAGTCCAGGTAGGTGAGCCGGCCGGTCGGCACTCCGCGGACGCGCGCCATGACCTGGCCGAACACCAGCAGCCACAAGGTCGGCTGCGCCGCGCGGCTCAACAGCTCGACGGGGTCCCGCCGCAGCTTCAGGAGCTCGGCCCACGCCACCGTGACGGCGTGGCGGACGAACGCGGGAATCGCCGGCGGCTCAGGAGAGACGACGGGCCGTACGGCGGGTGCGAAGGACCTCACGGTAGCTGCCTCCTGCCACAATTTGGCTGCCGGTGAACTCGGCGAAGACGTCGTCGAGCGTCGCCGCCGGACCGACCTGCGCCTTCAGTTCGGCCGGGGAGCCGATCGCCACAATCTTGCCGAGGTGCATGACCGCGACCCGGTCGCAGTGCGCGTCGGCTTCGGTCATGTCGTGCGTCGTGATGAAGATCGTCATGCCGTAGCGGTTCCGCAGGTCGTCGATGTCCTCCCAGACCGCGCGGTGGGCGACGGGATCCAGGCCGACGGTCGGCTCGTCCATGAAGAGCACGGCCGGATGGTGCAGCAGGCTCTGCGCGATCTCGAGCCGGCGGATCATCCCGCCGGAGTAGCGGCGCACCAGCGTACGCGCCGCGTCGCGCAGCCCGACGACGTCGAGCGCCTCGTTGATGCGGGCGTCCTGTTCCGCCCGCGGGATGTCGTGAAGCCGCGCGGAGACCCACAGGTTCTCGTACGCGGTGAGCGACCCGTCGGCGGAGACGACCTGGGGCACGTACCCGATCCGCCGGCGCACCTGCGACGGCTGCCGCGTCACTTCCGCGCCGGCGACCCAGGCGGTCCCCGCGGTCGGCGGGAGCAGCGTGGTGAGGATCTTGATCATCGTGCTCTTGCCCGCGCCGTTGGGGCCGATCAGTCCGTAGATCTCGCCGGGCCGGACGTCGATCGACACCCCGTCGACCGCCGTAACGTCGGGGTAGCGCTTCGTGAGGCCCTCCGTGTGGACCACCGCGGCCGCGCCGGTCATCGGCCGCCTCCGGCGCCCGTGCGAAGGAACAACTCGCGCAGGCCGTCGAGTCCGCTGCGCGCGGCGAGCAGCGCCGCGACAGGCGCGTCCGCGATCGCGTGCGCGATCTCGCGGCGGGCGGCGGCGCGGGCCGCCCCAAGCCGGGTCTCGCCCCGCGCGGTGAGGGCGAGGCGGACCTGCCGGCGGTTCGCGGCGTCGGTCGCGCGTGTCACCCACCCGCGCTGGACGAGACGGTCGACCAGCGCGGAGGATGTCGCCGGCGTGGTCCCCAGGTGATCGGCGAGCGCCCGCAGGGCGCACCCGCGGTGGACCTCGATGTAGACGAGCGACCGGAATTGCGGCACCGTCAGGTCGGGCATCTCGCGCCGCATGCGGGCGCGGACGCGCCGCATGATGAGCGGGGCGACGTCGACGAGCCTGGCGGCGCACTCCGCGGCGAGGGCCCGCCGGCGGTCGACCGAGCGGTCGGAGACGAGGGTGGGCATCGACCGTCAGTATAGCATATTGTTAGTCAAACGAACAGTTCGTGGCACGTCCGAATGGGCACGCCGGTGGGGGACGCCGTGGAAACCGGGGCGGGGCGGCCGGTTAGGGTGTCCGGCGCTTGGCCGGTCGACGTGAGCCGGGAGCGGTGACCGCGAGAATCGCCGCCAGCAGCGCCATCAGCACCGGCATCTCCCATCCGCCGTGGGTCCAATAGAACCCCCGGGCCCAGTTGACCTTGGCCGTGGCCACCAGCATCTCGATGGCGATGAGCGCGGCGGCGGGGCGGACCAACACGCCGAGCAGCAGGCAGACCCCGCCCCCGAACTCGACCGCCGTGACGATCCACGCCCACAGCGCCCCGGGCGCAAAGCCCATGTGCGCGAGGCCGCCGGCAAACCCGGGCCCCCCGCCTCCCGCCACGACCTTCGGCCATCCGTGGATGATGAACAAGGCCCCCACGATCATCCGCAGGCCGATCAAACCCCACCGGTCGCTCGCGAACGGCCGGCTGCTCAGCATCCCGTCCCTCGCCGGTCCGGTGTGGTCCCGGGCGCCGCGCTAGGGCTCGTCCGGGAGGTCCGTCGGATATGCCGTCACGGTCTTCGTCTCCGCGCCGCGGATAAACTGGATCTCGATCGGCGCGCCCGCGGTGTGGTGCCCGAGCGCGAGCAGCAGGTCATCGAGCGTCCGGACCGGACGCTCCCCCGCCCGCACGATCACGTCGCCCGGCCGCAGCCCGGCCCGATCCGCCGCGGTTCCCGGGTGTACCTCGGTGATCCGCACGGCCGTCGGGGCATCGAGGTGATAGTGGACGGTGACGCGGCGGTCGACCGTGATGGTCTGCGCGCCGAGGCCGAGATAGGCCCGCCGCACGCGGCCGTCACGCATCAACTGCGCGGCGACCCAGGCCGCGGTGTTGACCGGAATCGCAAAGCAGAGTCCCTGCGAGCCGGCGATCACGGCCGTGTTGATGCCGATCACGGTGCCCCGCGAGTCGACGAGCGGCCCGCCGGAGTTGCCGGGATTGAGCGGCGCGTCGGTCTGGATGACGTTGTCGATCAGCCGGCCGTTCTCCGCGCGGAGGGTCCGGCCGAGGGCGCTGATCACGCCCGCGGTCACGGTGGCCTGGAACCCGAGCGGGTTGCCGAGCGCCACGACCAGCTGGCCCGCCCGCAGGCGCGTGGAATCGCCGAGCTCCGCCGACGGCAGATTCCCGTCGAGGACGCGCAGGACCGCGAGGTCCGCGTGCGGATCGGTGCCGACGACCTGGGCCGGCAGGGTCTTCCCGTCGGCGAAGCCCGCCTGGATTTGCTCGGCGCCCCGGACGACGTGGCTGTTGGTCAGGATGAAGCCGTCCGGCGCGATCACGACGCCGCTTCCGGCGCCGCGCAGCGCCGGCATGCCGCGCCGCCGCAGGCGCTCCGGCGCTTCGCGTGTCGTCGCCAGGCTGACGACGGCCGGCCCGACCCGCTCGACCACCGCCACGACGGTCCGAGAGTACGCGTCGAGGGCGTCGGTTTCCGCGGCCGGGGCGATGCCGGGAGCCGTCGCGAGTCCGGCGCCGGCGGCGGACGGCTGCTCGCTTTGTGTCAGAACAAGAGACATGGTTTTCACCTCTGTGCGGCGACGCCGGCGCTGCCGCCGGCTAGTCCCCGTGTGGGGGAAAACGGCGGCCGGGCCGTTCGGATTCCGCCCGGCCCCGCGAGGCCCGCGCCGTCCTCGGAGTTAGTCCGCCGGCCCGCCGATCGCCACCTCCGCGGCGTCGAGCACGGCGCCGGATTCCACGAGGGCGAGCCCAAGGGCGAGGTCGGCCGCGACCGGCCGGTCGTCGGTGAGGCGGGCGACCCGCTCCCGGACGGCGCGGTAGGCCGCGCCGGTGCCGCGTCCGAGGCGGCCGCGTCCGAAGTCGACGGCCTGACACGCGACCACGAGCTCGATCCCGACGACCTGCTGGGCGTGGCGCAGGACCTGCCGCGCCTTGCGCGCCGCGGCCGCGCCCATGCTTACGTGATCCTCCTGGTTGCCCGACGTCGGGATGGAGTCGACGCTCGCCGGATGGCTGAGGACCTTGTTTTCGGAGACGAGCGCCGCGGCGGTGTACTGCGCGAGCATGTAGCCGGACTGAAGCCCGCCGTGCGCGGCGAGAAACGCGGGTAGGCCCGAGAGGTGCGGGTTCACGAGGCGTTCGATCCGGCGCTCGCTGATGTTGGCCAGCGTTGCCAGCGCGCACGTCACATAGTCGAGCGGCAGGGCGAGCGGCTGGCCGTGAAAGTTGCCGCCGGAGATCACGTCGCGATCGTCCGGAAACAGAAGCGGGTTGTCGGTCGCGCTGTTGATCTCGATCGCGAGCACGTCGCGCAGGTGGGCGAGCGCGTGGCGCACGGCGCCGTGCACCTGCGGCATGCAGCGGAGCGAATAGGCGTCCTGCACGCGCGCGTACTCGCCGCGGGACACCCGCGCGCTGTCCGCGAGCAGGCGCCGCAGATGGTCCGCGCTCGCGCTCTGGCCGGGATGCGGCCGGGCCGCCTGCAGCGGCGCCGCGAACGCGCGGTCGGTACCCCCGAGCGCCTCCAGGGTCAGGGCGCCGGCGACGTCCGCCGCCGCCGCGAGCCGCTCGCCGTCCAGGACGACCTGCGCGCCGAGGGCGCTCATCAGCTGCGTGCCGTTGATGAGCGCGATGCCCTCCTTCGCTTCGAGGACGATCGGCTCGAGGCCGCGCCGCGCGAGCGCGGCGCGGCCGGGGAGGCGTACGCCGTCGACGAACGCTTCGCCCTCGCCGGTGAGCACCAGCGCGAGGTGCGCCAGCGGGGCGAGGTCGCCGCTTGCGCCGAGCGAGCCTTGCTCCGGGATCACCGGATGCACGCGGTCGTTGAGCAGCGCGAGCAGCAGGTCGGCGAGCTCCGGGCGGACCCCGGAGTGCCCCGTCGCGAGCGCATTCGCGCGCAGCAGCAGCATCGCGCGTACGACCGGCTCCGGCAGCGGAGCGCCGACCCCCGCCGCGTGCGATCGCAGGATGTTCTGCTGCAGGGTGCGGAGCTGCTCGGGCGGGATGACGGTGGTGCACATGTCGCCGACGCCGGTCGAGATGCCGTAGACGACGGCGCCGTCCCGTAGAATATCCTGCACCATCGCGCGGGCGCGTTCGATGCGGTGCCGCGCGGCGCCGTTCAACGTCACCCGCGCGCCGAGCACGGCGGCCTCCACGTCGCTCAACCGCAGCGTCCGGCCGTCGATTTCGATCGTTCGGGCGTCCACGCCGGTGCCCCGCGCCTACAGCACGTCGTCTTTCGGGTTGGGGTGTCCTTCCGCGAAGCGCGACGGCCGCAGCGGACCCACGTCGAGCGACGTCGCCCGGCCGTCGAGGATGATTTCCGCCAGCAACTGGCCCAGCGCCGGCGAGTGCATCACGCCGTGGCCCGACGAGCCGTTGATGAGATACATCCCGTCGAGGCCCGGCGCCGCGCCGAGGATCGCGTGGCGGTCCGGCGACATCTCGTAGAGCCCGGCCCAGCAGCGCGGCCGGTCTATCGCAGCGTCGCGCAGAATCGGGAAGTACGCGTGCGCGAGCGGCAGCAGCTCCTCGAGCCATCGCGGGTCGAACGTCGTATCGAAGGGCTTGGCCGACTCCTCGGGCGTGGGATCGGTCGGCCAGAGCAGCAGCACCCTGCCGTCCCGAACCCGGAAATGCACGCCGTCCCAATGGCAGATCGTCATCGGCGTGTCGTCGGACAGTTTCGGAAACGGCACCGTGATGCCGGTCTGCCGCTTGAGCGGCCGCACCGGCACGTCGACGCCGGCCCGCGCGGCGAACACCCCGGCCCACGGCCCCGCCGCGTTGACGACGCAGGGCGCGGCGATCTCGCGGCCGCCGGCGCGCACGCCGGCGATCCGCCGCCGCCCGCCCTCGTCGCGGACGAGGCATTCGACCCAGCCGGCGTCGTACTCGACGCGGACACCGTTCCGCTGTGCCGATGCCAGATAGCCGCGCGTGATCTCGAGCGGCCGGATGAAGCCGTCGCTCGGCCCGAACGTCCCCCCGATGACGTCGTCGGTGCGCGCCCAGGGCGCCAGCCGCCGGATCTCCTCCGGCGTCACCTCGCGCGCGTCGTCGACGCCGGCGGACCGCTGCACGTCCAAGACCGTGCGCAGACTTCGCAGCTGGGTTTCGTCGCGGACCATGAACAGGTAGCCGCGGGGCCGGTACTCCGGGTCCACGCCGGTCTCCTCGCGGAAGCGCAGCAGCTTCTCCCGCGACAGGGCCGACAGCCGCACGTGCATGGGACTGCCGAACTGCAGCCGGAAGCCGCCCGTGGCCCGCGAGGTGCTGCCGTCGCCGGGCCGGCCGTACCGTTCGAGGACGACGACGTTGCGGCAGCCCCGCGCCGCGAGGTGATGGGCGACGCTTGCGCCCATCACCCCGGCGCCGACGATGACGATCTCCGCGGTGTCCGTCGCCGGACGCCTATCTCAGGGGGGCTTTGCCGAGCAGCCCGCGCAGCGACATGATCTTGCCGATGTGGTAGCCGCGATGGTAACTGGAGTAGAGCAGCATCTCGCCGACCGTCTTGTAGGCCGGCGCGTCGATCGGCGCCTCGTAGTCGGCGCCCGAGGCGCGGTCCATCAGGACGCGATGGGTCGTGTCGAAGACGCTCCAGACTTCCGAAAGCGGCGGGTAATCCTGCTCTCCGCCGCTGCCCTGCTTGAAGAGCTCCGCGTAGCGCGCCGGGACCGGAGACTCCCCGCCCGCGCGGCGAACATAATTCCCGTCGACCAGGGCGAGATGTCCCACCTGCCAGACGACCGGCGTCAGCTTCCCGGCCATGACGCGCCGGGCATCCGCGTCGGAGACGCCGTCGATCGCCTCGCGCAGCCGGGTGTGGGAGAGGCCGAGCATCTGCGTGACATACCCTTTCGCGTCCATGATCCCCGTCCTTTGCCGCGCGGCGACCGGTCGGGCGTGTCGCGGCCCCGCGGCGAGATGTGGTGCGGGGAAGTTTCGGCGCGGGCGCAGAGGCGGCCCTGCCGTCGTGATCGAGAGCGCAGGAGGCGCCGCGCCATCTCGCCGAACACCGGCGCATGCCGCGGATCGGCCGTTACGGCGTCGTCGCGCTCGCGCTGGCCTGCCTGTTCGCGGGCAGCCGCGCCGGCGGCCAGCCGGCCGCACATCCGGACGACGCGACGTTCATGCTGCTCGCGGTGACCGCGGATGGCCGGCAGCCGGCGCTCGGGACGGCATTCTTTGTCGACGGCGACGGCACCGCGCTCACCAACAGCCACGTCGTGTACACGGTGCGGCAGAACCCCGAGCGGTACCGGCTGCTGGCCGTCATCGGCCGTGAATTCTACAGCGCCGCGATCGTGTGCGCGAACGCGCTCCGGTATGATCCCCAGAAAGACAAGCCGGTGCTGGGCCGGGACGTGGCCGAAGTCAAGCTGCGCCCGTCGCGGTTTCCGTTTACGACGTACATGCTCGGCGGCATCGAGCGTACCGCTCACCTGACCGGGTTGCCGCCGTTTCCCGCGCTGAAACTCGGCAGTGATCCTGCTCCCGGTACCGCCGTGCGCGTTGTCGGATATGGACTCGTCGCGGAACGGATCCCGGTCATGCCGGGCGTGCGCTGGGCGGCCGCCGGCACCGTCGATGAGCTGGGCGCGGCGCCCGACGGCACGCGCGTGTTCCGGGTTGCGTCGACGAACCGTCCCCGACAGGGCAACAGCGGCTCTCCCGTGCTGGACGCCGACGGACGCGTGGTCGGCATGTGGACCTGGAACGAGGGTGACAACCTCGCATTCGGGGTCGCGATCGCGAGCTCGGCGCTCCGGCGGCCGTGCGGCGCGGGGGGCGAGGCCCCTGGCCGCGGACTGCCGGTTGCAACGGCGTCGCGCTGAGCGCGGGCGCTACTGCACTTCCGCGCGCGCGGCGACCTCCCACGTCGCTTCGACGCGGCCGTCCCGCACACAGACGAGCCGCCGCGCCAGGTTCACGGTCGGACAGACGTGGGCCGGGATCACCTCGACGAGGTCGCCGACGCGCAGCCGCCGGGCGTCCTCGGTGAGCTGCACGCGGCCGTGCTCCTCCCACAGCCGGTCGATCTGACAGTCGGGATAGCCGCGCAGCACGCCGTGGCTGTCTCCCTTGCTGCTGAACGGGCCGCGCTCCGCGGTCAGCACCTTGCTCCCGGCGTCGAGCACCGCGACGTCCCGAGACGGCCGGCTGATCACCCGGCAGACCACCACGAGCGCGCATTCCTCCGGCTTCGCCGATCCCCAGCGCACCTGCATCGCATCGTTGAAGACGTACGTCCCCGGACGGACTTCGGTCACGCCGTGCACCCGCGCCGCGGGGCGTCCGGTCGGGGTCGAGCCGACGCTGACGTCGCCGATCGCCAACCCCGCCGCGCGCAGCCGCTCGGCCTCGCGGACCATGATCTCGCCTTCTTCGCGGCCCGCCGCTTCGAGGTCGGGCCGGTAGCCGCGGTACGTGAAGATGCCGGCTAGACGCAGGCCGCGCGACCGCGCCACCGCTTTCGCGAGGGCAAGCAGCGGTTCGCCCGGCGCGGCGCCGCACCGGCCCAGGCCGGTGTCGACCTCGAGCATGACGTCGACCGTCACGCCGGCCGCCGCCGCCGCATCGGCGAGGGGCGCGGCCACCTCCATGCTGTCGACGCCGACGCGGATCCGGATCGTGCGCGCGAGCCCGAGCAGCCTCGGGAGCTTGGGCCCCCCGACGACCTCGTAGGCGAGGAAGATGTCCTCGACGCCCGCGCGCGCCATGACCTCGGCCTCGCCGATCTTGGCCAGTGTGAGCCCGACCGCGCCCGCCGCGAGCTGGCGGCGCGCGATCTCCACGCACTTGTGGGTCTTGCCGTGGGGACGGAGCTTGACCCCCGCGTCTTTGGCGTATGCGGCCCAGCGCGCGATGTTTCCCTCGAGCCGGTCGAGGTCGACAACGAGCGAGGGCGTGTCGAGCGTGTCGATGCCGAGCGTTGGCGCGGTGGCGGCGGACATTTCGATTTCCCCCAGTCTACGCGGCTGTGTGCCGTGCCCTAGCCGCTGGTCGTCCCGAGGTGCTCTTCGAGCGCGACGATGACGGCGCGGTCCAACCCGGCGTCGCTGCGCATCAGCATGAGCGCTTCCTGAGGGCTCATGGCCGGACGGTACGGGCGCCACAGGGTCAGCGCGTCGTAGACTTCGGCGACGGCGAGCACGCGGGCCTCTGTGCCGAGCTCGTCGCCGGACAGGCCCCAGGGATACCCGCTCCCGTCGAGCCGCTCGTGGTGCAGCGCGGCGAGCCGGGCAACGTCGGCGAACGGCGGGATCTTGGAGAGGATCTCGAAGGTCTGGCGCGGGTGCTGTTTGATCTCGGTGAACTCCGCGGGCGTCAGCGCGTCCGATTTGTCGAGCGCACGGTTGGCGACGCTGAGCTCGCCGATGTCGTGGAGCAGCCCGGCGCGCAGGAGGCGCTGCCGCCCCGCGGCGTCGGCCCCGAGCGCCGCGCCGATCGAGGCGGCGAGTGCCCCGACCCGCGCGGAGTGTCCTTCGGTCCATGCGCGCTTGGAGTCGACGATGCCCGCGAACGCGCGGGCGATCTCGTCGAGGCCGGCGTCGTCGACCATGCGGATGCGGTCGGCCGGCTCGGCGGCGACCAGCCGCGCGGTCGCCCCCGAGCTCCGAAGGCCGGTCCACCACAGCGCATCACCGCCCCAGGCGGCGACGCGCTCCGCCAGGGCGGGATCGAACCACTTTCCGCTCCGGGCGCGGGCCATGCGGACGGCCGCCTCGGGGCCCCCCGCGGTCGCAAAGACGTCGACCGTCCGCGCGAGCCCGACGATCCTGGCGAGCAGCGGAATCGCCTCGCCGCGCGCGCCGATCGGATGGCCGCGTCCGTCCCACTGCTCGTCGGCGCCGCGGATCGCCTCCGCGGTCGCCTCGGGCAATCCGAGGCGGCGCGCCACCGCCGCTCCGCGCTCCGCGCGTCCGGTGATAAACGTGCGCGCGACGCGGGCGACAGAGCCCGCCGTGCGGACGACCGCCCGGGTCCGCGACCACACCGGGCGGCCCTCGCCGGCGTGGCGGAGCCCGTACCGGGCCGCCGCGACGGCCCGCGTCCAGTCCACGGTCGCGAATCCCGCTTTGAGCGCGCGGTCGTCGCCATCGAGCAGCGCGGTGACCTCATCCGCGGTGCCGGGACCGCCCGCGTTGGCGAGCAGCAGCGCGTAGAGGAGCGCCGAGCGCGCCGCCGCGTCGAGGCCCAATTCGTCGGCCAGGCGCATGCCGATGAGGCCGGTCCGCACGGCGTGTCCGATCGGCTGGCCCTCGGCGAGATCCAGCGCGGACGACAGCGCGGACAAGACCTCGGAGAGACGGATGGGCGGGGCCTGCGCGGCCACGAAAAATCGCGGGGTCGTTAGCGGCGGGCTGTCTGGGCCACGGTGCCGGCGAAGTGGCGCCGCACGACCGGCTCCAGCTCTTCCCACTCGATGGCGGTCTGGCGTCCGCCGTCGAACTCGCGGATCATCCAGTCGTGCACGGCGATGAGCGCCGGGTCGTCCTTGGCCGGCTCGACGCCGAGGCGCTGCCTGATCACGAAGATGAGGCCGGCCAGGCCGGAGTCTTTGGTCAGCGACACCTCGAGCGGCCGCCCCAGGAGCTTCGGCACGTCGAACGGCGCGTACATCCACCAGAACTTGTTGAGCCCATCGGCATGGATGCCCGCCCGCGTCCGGTGGGCGTCGCGGCCGAACAGCGGATACTTGGCCGGCAGCGGCTCGCCCATCTCCGCGTACAATTCCGCCAGCTCGTTCAGCGCGGTGAAGTCCGGCCGCGCGTTCGGGAAGTAGCCCATGCCGATCAGATGCAAAATAACCTGCTCGAGCGGCGCGTTGCCGGTCCGCTCGCCCTTGCCGAGGCACGTGCCGTTGACGGCGCCGCAGCCCTCGCGGACGGCGGCGAGACAGTTCGCGACGACGAGTCCGGTGTCGTTGTGGGGATGGAACTCGAGATCGGCCGGGGTGAGGCCCAGCCGCGTTCGCAGCGTCCGGAACATCAGCGGTACGCTACGCGGCAGCGCGACGTCGTCGTACGGCAGGCCGAGCCCCATCGTGTCGCAGATGCGGAACTTCGGCCGCATCGCGTCGCCGTACGGCCGGGCGGCGTCGAGGCACGCCTCGACGAACGCCAGCATGTAGTCCATGTCGGCGCGGCTCGCATCTTCGAGATGCAGCCGCGGACGGATGCCGGCCTCGAGCGTCACCGCCACCGCGTCCAGGTACGTCTTCGCGGCCTGCGCCCGCCCGCCGGGCTTGAACTTGTGGAACGTGTGGTAGTCGGAGGCGGAGGCAAGCATCCCGGTCTCGCGCACCCCGAGCGTGCGGATCAGTTCGGCGTCCTTGCGCGTGGCGCGGATCCAGGTCGTCGGCTCGATCGGCGCGCCGCCGCGGTAGCGTTCGAGCGCGCCCTGCAGCGCCTCGCGATCGGAGGGCCGATAGACGAAGAACTCGGCCTGCCGGATCGCGCCTGACTTGGCCGTAAACCGGCAGTGCAGATCGTAGATGCGGAGACTCTGCGCGGCCGTGAGCGGAAGGCCGCCCTGCTGGCCGTCCCGGTGGGTGGTCTCCGTGGTCCAGGCTTCCGCGGGAAGTCCCTTCGGCCGCTGCGTCCAGACGTAGCGCGGAAAGTCGTCCCGAGGGAAACTCTCGAGAAAGTAGTCGGGACTCGCGGGGTCCGGAATCGTGGCCACAGACGCCTCCTCAGGAGACCTCCTGCTTAATCTCTATGATAGCACGCGGACGCTCAGTCAGCGGCCGCGGCGGCCGCGCGCGCCGCCATCTGATCGAGGTCCCGGTCGCGGATCAGCAGCACAACCGGCAGGCAGACGATGAAGACGGCCCCGACGAGGGCGAACACATAGTCGAACGCCACGACCGCGGACTGCTGGGCGATCCACATCCGCAGCACCGCGAGCGCCTGCTGGTGCGCCGTCACCGCGTCGCTGCCCCGCGCCTGGAGGCCCGCCTGGATGGTCGACCACCACGACATGAACACCGGGTTAGACAGCGACGCGTAGCGGACCAGGTTCGCGCTCGCCGTCGTCACCTTGTGGTCCAGCAGCGTGATGACGAGGGCGGTTCCGAGGCTGCCGCCGAGCTGGCGCACCAGGTTGAAGAGGCCGGTGGCGCTCTGCATCAGCGGCCGTGGAATCGTCGACAGCGTGGCCGTCGACAGCGGGATGAACATGAACGAGAAGCCGACGCCCTGAATGATCTGCGGCACCAGGATGCCGAGATGGCTGCTCGAGGTCGTGAAGTGCGACATCATGAGGCCGGCGGTGCCGCTGACGGCCAGGCCGAACGGCAGCATGACGCGGACGCCGAGCTTGTTGTACAGGAAGCCGGCGACCGGCATCATCACGACCATGACAAGCGAGCGCGGCATAAGCGTCAGGCCGGCCTGCGTCGCGGTGTAGCCGAGCAGGTTTTGGAGAAACAGCGGCAGGAGGATCAGGCTGCCGAACAGGGCCAGGCCGAGGACGCCGATGATCGTCGTGCCGGCGGCGTAGGTGAGGTCGCTCAGAATGCGAAGGTTGACCGCGGGCGTGGGCGTCCGTAACTCCCAGAGCACGAAGGCGGTGAGGACCACCACCGCGATCACGGTGAGGACCACGATGAAGGTGCTGGCGAACCAGCCGTCGCGCTCCCCCTCCTCGAGAAGGATCTGCAGCGAGGCCAGACCCACCGCCAAGAGGCCGATGCCGACCCCGTCGAATTTCAACAACCCGCGCCCGCGCATGTACGGCGGATCGACGATGAACGAGGAGGCCATGAACAGCGCGAGCGCGCCGATCGGCAGGTTGACGAAAAAGATCCACGGCCACGACCAGTTGTCGGTGAGCCAGCCGCCGAGCGTCGGCCCGATCGCGGGGCCGAGCAGCACGACCATGCCGAAGAAGCCCATCGCCTGGCCCTGCTCCTCCGGCGGGAACGTCTCGCGCATGATCGACTGCGCGATCGGCTGGAGCGCGCCGCCGCCGAGCCCCTGCAGGACGCGGAAGAAGATCAGCTGGCCGAGCGTCCGCGAGAAGCCGCAGAACGCCGAGGCGACCGTGAACACCGCCACCGACAGGATGTAGAATCGCTTGCGGCCGAGCACCGACGCGAACCAGGCCGTGAGCGGCATGACGATGACGACGGCGATGAGATACGAGGTGCTGACCCACGTCACTTCCTGCAGCGTGACCCCGTAGCTCGCCTGGATGTGCGCGAGCGCCACGTTGACGACGCTCGTGTCGATCGCGGCCATGACGGAGCCGAAGAGGACCGAGAGCGCGACGATGTACTTGCCGGCGTAGCGCCGCGCGGGGACGGCGGCGGCCGGTGTCAGCGTACCGACGGCCATCGCGGAGGCTCCCTAGCGCGCGGGACCGCGTGTGTTGATCGCCACCTCGGCGGAGAGCCCGACCTGCAAGGGACGCGAGCCGACGTCGCGCGGGTCGAGTGTGACGCGCACCGGCACCAGCTGGACGATCTTCACGAAGTTGCCGGTCGCGTTGTCCGGCGGCAAGAGCGCCGTCGTCGATCCCGTGGTTGTGCCGATGCTTTCCACCCGTCCGCGGAAGGTGCGCCCGCGATAGGTGTCAATGCGGACGCGGACCGGCTGACCCGGACGGATCCCGCCGAGCAGGGTCTCCTTCACGTTCGCGACCACCCAGACGCTCTGCGACTGGGTCACCGACAGCAGCGGCTGGTTCGGCTGGATGAACTGTCCCACTTCGGCGGTGCGGTTGGTCACCCAGCCGTCCACGGGGGCCCGGATCACCGTACGGTCCACGTTCAGCTGGGCGGCCCGCACCGCCTGGGCGGCGCTGGCGGCCTGCGCCTCAGCCGCGGCCAGCTCCTGCGCGCGCTGCCGGACGAGGCTGGCGCCGGCGGCCGCCTGCTGCACCTGCGCCTGCGCCCCCGAAAGCTGGCCCTGGTTCACCGCGATCGCGCCGCGCGCGATCGCCACCTGTTGCCGAGCCGCCTGTGCGGCGAGGACGTCGGACTTGGCCTGCGCGAGGGCATCCTGCGCGGCCTGGTACTGGGCACGCGCGGTCTCGTTGGCGGAGGCGTCGGTATCGACCTGCTGCTGCGCGATCGCGCCCTGCGCCAGGAGCTGCCGATCGCGGGCCAGCGTCTTGGCGGCGGTGTCGGCTGCGCTCTTCGCCGCGACGACCGTGGCCGCGGCCGTCGACACACGCGCGTTGGCCTGCGCGAGCTGTGCGGCGGTGGTCCGATTCTGCATGTCCAGTTGCGCCTGTGCCTGCGGGAGCGTCGGCTGCGTCGCCTGGACTCGCGCGGCGGCCACCTGGACGTCCGCTTGGAACTGCTGCTGCTGGACGCCGAGGGCCGCCTGCAGCGCCTGGACTTGGGCCTGCGCGGCGCCGAGCGAAGCCTTCGCGCGGGCAAGCGCGACCTCGTAGTCCTGCGGGTCGAGCTGAATCAGGGGGTCGCCCACGGCGACATGCTGATTTTCGACGACGTAGAGCTTGAGGATCGTTCCGGAGACCGTCGACGAGACCGGCGAGATGTCGCCCACCGTCTGCGCGTTGTCCGTCTTGACGATGCCGATGTTGGAGCGCCAGTAGACCACGAGGGCGATCAGCGCGATCACGCCGGCTGCGGCCGCGGCGAGGAGCGCGATGCGCCTGAGGTTGAGCTGCGGGCGCGCCGCGGTCTCAACGACGGTGCGCGAGACTGTCGCCACTTCGCCGTTGTCCGCGGCGGATGACCCGCGCGGCGCGGCTGAGGCCGGCGGCGCGGATGTGATGCGGCCGTCGGCCGATCCCGCGCCGGCGGGCTTGGGACGCTCTCCGATTACTGGGCGCGGCGTCTCCACGTCGGTTCTGCCGGGTGCGTCGTTCATCGGGAAGACTCCGTGCCGGCGTCGCCGCCGAGGATCTGCGCCCGCAGCGTGCGCAGCCGGGCGAGCCGCTCCGCGTACTCCGCGCGGAGCTGCATCAGCCGGCCCACGCGCTCGTCGATGAGCCCGATTTGGGACCGGACGAGGTTCTCGCCCCGGTCGAGGATCCCGAGCCGCGTCTCCGGGTCCGTCGCCTGCGCGTACGCCTGACGGAGTTCCGCGCGCGCGGCGTCGACGTGCAGGCTTTGTTTGATCTCGGCGAGCGAGAAGCCGAGCAGCGTCTGCAGCTCCTTGATGCGCTGGAGCATCGCGACATCGGCCTCAGTGAACAGACGGAAGCCGCCGGCCGTCCGCGACTGCGCCGCGAGCAACCCCACTTCTTCGTAATACCGGATGGCGCGGGGGGTGAGGCCGGTCCGCTTGACGACGTCTTCCATCCTGTAGAGCGGTTCCGCCGCTTCGGCGGCGAGTCCGATCCCGCCGCCGGCCCCGGGATCAGCGGGTGTCTCTTTGATGTACATTGGCGAGCAAACCCCCCAGTCACACCGCAATGCCATGCATTATATCATACTCTTCCGTAAGCGTCATAGATTGTCTTTGATGTTATATTTGTGGCTTGTCGGCACGGGCAAAGGTCAGTACTATTAAATACCGTGGGCCGTCATGTGGGGCGAGGGGTAGAGGGGGTCGCCGCGCTAGGGGCCGTCGGATCGTTCCCCCGCCATCCGGTGCGGATCCGGCCGGATGGGGGCGGGCCGCCGGCGGCAAAAACAACCTTCGGCCAACGCCTGAGGGACGCGCGCCGGGCACTCGGCCTCACCCAAGACGGGCTTGGGCGGCCCGATTTTACCAAAGGATTCATCAGTCTCCTCGAGCACGACCGGGCAAAGCCCTCGGTGGCTTCGCTTGAACGTCTCGCGGCCCGCCTCGGGCGGCCGGTGTCGTACTTCCTCGACGGCGGCGAGGCGGTCATCTCCGCGAAGTTTCTCGACGTCCTGCGCAGCCGGGGCCGGGCCGAACTGACGAGCCGCCGTTTCGACGCGGCGCTTGACACGTTTGTGGAGATGCGGCGCGTGGCGGCCGGGCGGCGGGATACCCTCCTAGACTTGCACGCGAGGGTCGGCGAGGGGGAGGCGCTGCTCGGCCTCGACCGGATCGATGAGGCGCACGCGCGTCTCGTCGAGGCGTGCGCGCGCGCACACACCGCGGAGGCGCCGGTGCTCGAGTGCCGCGCATCGCACCGCCTCGCCTCGATCGAGCTCCGGCAGGCCCGCTACGGGCGCGCGGTCGTGCTGTCGAGGACCGCGGTCGAGCTCGCGGAGCGGTTTGCCGGCGCCGAATCCTCACTGCGCGGTGAGATCTATCTGCAGCTCGGCACCGCGCTCTTCCGGATGGGCCGCCTCGACGAGGCCGCGGAGGCGTATCGCGCGGCGCGGCGGATTTTCGAGGAGGCGACTCAACCGAACCGGGTGGGCGAAGCGCTGTACGGGCTCGGCACCGTGCTCGCGAAGGACGGCGACTATGACGGCGCCCTCGTGAATTTCGAGCGCGCCCAGGGGTTGTTCGAACAGTACGAAGACTTGCGCCAGTTGTCGCACACGCGCGATGAGGCTGGAGTGCTGCTGATGCAGCTGGGACGTCCTGCCGACGCCGTCGAGCACTTCACCGCGAGCCTGGCCGTGAAACAGCGCATCCGCGACGCGGCGGGGGAGTGCCGCACCCTGACGGAATTCGCGCGGTGCCTCGACGCGTGCGGTGACGCCGCGCGGGCGAAGGAGCTGGCCGAGCGCGCCGCGGTTCGGAGCCGCGAGGCCGCGCTGCCCGACGAAGAAGCACGGGCGCACGCGCTGCTCGGGATTCTCGCCGCCGCGGCCGGCGACCTGAAGGAAGCGCAGCGGGCCCTGGCCGCGGCCGCCCGGCACTGCGAAGATGCGGGGATGACCGTCGAGCTCGTGGCGATCTACAAAGACTTGGCGCACGTCGCCGGGCTCTCCGGCCGGTACAAGGAAGCCACGGCGTATCACGAGCGCGCGTTCAAGCTGCTGCAGGCCGTGCGCCCGCCCGATATCGCCGCCGCCGTGCGGCCCGCGCCCGCGGGTCCGCAGCCCGTTCCAACCCTCCGCTAAGTCGGCGCCAGTCGAACACGCGTTCGGCTCGGACATTTGCGCGCCGGCCTGGAGCGGTATACAATGCTCGGTACCCTTCGCGGATGCTGGATCGAGCATCCGCGGCCGGGCGTCCGCAAAGGCTTCTCCCGGAGGCGATCGTGCGACCGGTCTGGCGAGGCTACGTGAGCTTCGGTTTGGTGACGATCCCCGTGAAGCTCTATACCGCCACGGAGGAGAAGGACGTCCGGTTCCGCCTGCTCCACAGCACGTGCCTGACGCCGATCAAGAACCAGCGCTTCTGTCCACACCACGAGGTCGTGATCGAGTGGAGCGACGTCGTGCGCGGGTACGAGGTCAGCAAAGGCCACTTCGTCACCGTCACCGACGAGGAACTGGAGAAGATCCCGATCGACACGAGCGGCAACGTCAACATCGCCGGGTTCGTGGAGCTCTCGGAGATCGATCCGATCTACTACGAGCGGTCCTACTACGTCGTCCCCGATGAGGGCGGCGCGAAGGCGTTCGCGCTGCTGCAGGAGGCGCTGCGCCAGGCCGACCGCGTCGCGGTCGGCAAGGTCGTGATGCGCGAGAAGGAGCATGTGGTGTCGCTCCGACCGTTCCAGGACGCGATGGTGCTCTCGACGCTGTACTACGCCGACGAGGTTCGGGCCGTCTCGGGACTCGACGAGGTGCCGGTCGACGTGAAGGTCCACCCCAACGAGCGCAAGATGGCGGGCCAGCTCGTCGAAAGTCTCGCGATCGAGTTCCATCCCGAGGAGTTCAAGGACGACTACCGGCAGGCCGTGCTCGGGCTGATCGAGGCGAAGGGCACAGGCCAGCCCGTGCCCGAGGTCAAGGCCAAACAGCCGGGCAAGGTTGTCGACCTGATGGAGGCGCTGCGGCGCAGCGTGGAGATGGCGCAGCAGCGGCCGGCGGGCGCCCGGCCCTCGCGCGCGGCCGGCGGGCAGCGGCGCGCCGCGGCGGGCGGCATGCAGGAGCGCCCGCGGTAACCGGCGCTCGTCCGAACGTCTCTCCGAGGCGCCGGCGGGTCCGGCGCCTCGTTCGTTATGCGCCCGCTCAGAAGCCCAGCGTCTTGTGCGCCTGGTCGACGAACTGGTTCGTGAACGTCTGACCGGGATTGATCCGCGCCGCGTTCGCGACGACGGTGCGGTCGAACTGCGACAGCACCTTGGCGATCGTCTGCGCACCTTCCAATGACACACGGCCGTCCGGTGAGAACATCTCGAGGTTCGCGGCGAGCGATGCCACGTACAGCGCCTTGTCGGACTGATAGAATTGCGGCGGCATCCGGTCCGCGATCTCGGCGGCGGGATGAGTCTTGATCCAGTGCAGCGCCCGCACGGACGCCGTGGCGAGCGCCTGGACCGTCTTGGGGTTGCGGTCGATGAACGCGGGCGTCGCGTACAGGCCGCCGGCCGGATACGGTCCGCCGAAGACCCGCAGCGTCCCGAGCGTCGTCCGCGTGTCGGCCAGGATTGTCGCGTCGCCGCTCCGCGTCAAAATCGTAATCGTCGGGTCGACGTTGACGAGGGCGTCTACCGCGCCGCGGCGCGCGGCCGCGACGGCCGTGGCCGCCGTCCCGATGCCGATGTAGGACTCCTGGTCCACGGGGATGCCGTTCTTCGACAGCAGGTACTGGGCGAAGAAGTACGTGCTGCTGCCCGGCGCCGTCACCCCGATCTTCGCGCCGCGCAGGTCCGCGATCGACTTGACCCCGCGCGACTGTCCGGACTTCGTCACCGCGAGCACCAGCCCGGGGTAGCGGTCGTACAGCGCGAACATCCGGATGGCCTTGCCCTGCGCCTGCATCTCGATGGTGTGATCGATGAAGCCGCATACGACGTCGGCGCTGCCGCCGATCAGCGCCTCGAGCGCCTTGGCGCCGCCCGCGAGGTCGACGATGTCCACGTCCACGCCGGCGTCCTTGAAGTAGCCGAGCTGCGACGCGAGCGTGACGGGCAGGTAGATATACAGCGCCTGCCCGCCGACCGCGAGCGTGATTTTGGACTTCTCGACCTGCGCGCCCCCGGGTCCGGCCGCAAGCGCGACCATGAGCCCAAGGAGGAACGCGGCGACGAGCATCTTCCGCATCGGGACACCTCCGGTTGGAACCGGCATGGTACAGCAGTGAACAGTACGGTCGCCGGCGCGCGCGGTCCTGCCCCGTCCGGCGTCCCGGCGCGCCCGTCCTACGCGCGGCTCGCCGCCTGCGGCTTCCACGCCAGCAGCCGGCGCTCAATCGTCGTCACGATGAGATCGATCACGAGCGTGAAAACCGCGAGTACGGTCATGCCGGCGAAGACCCCCGTCGTGTCGAACGTGCCCTCGGACTGGGCGATGACGTAGCCGAGGCCGCGCCCGGCGCCCAAATACTCGCCGACGACGGCGCCGACGAGCGCCAGGCCGACGCTCGTGTGAAGGCTGCTCAGGATCCAGACGAGCGCCGAGGGCACCAGCACGTGCCGCACGAGGTCGCGCTCGCTCGCCCCGAGCATGCGGGCGTTGTTCAGGAGATTGGCGTCGACCTCCAGGATGCCTTGATACGTGTTGAAGAACACGATGAAGAACACAAGCGTGACGCCGAACGCGACTTTGGAGAGCACGCCGAGCCCGAACCACAGGGTGAAGATCGGCGCGAGCACGACGCGCGGCAGGGCGTTGCCGATCTTGAGATACGGATCGAAGACGGCCGAGAGCGCGGGGCTCCGCGCGAACCAGAAGCCGAACACGACCCCCAACGCGGCGCCGGCGAGAAACGCGAGGACCGTCTCGAGCGCGGTCGTCCAGAGATGCCGGTAGATGAAGCCGGTCGCGAACCATTCGGCGATGCGGCGCGCCACGGCCGACGGCTGGCTGAAAAAGAACGGATCCACCCACCGGCGCTGGGTGGTGACCTGCCACGCGGCGAGCACCGCGAATAGCACTCCGACCTGGTAGGGCAGCAGCCGCGCGCGGGTCACGACGCGGCGCCTCCGCCGCCGGCCCGCGTTCCCGCGTCCGGAGCGGCCGCGGCGTACGCGCGCAGGACCTCCCCGCGGAGCTGCGCCCACACCGCGCGGTAGACGTCCTGGAACGCGGGGTCGAGGCGCACTTCGGTAACGTCCCTCGGGCGGGGCAGGGTCACGGCATGCGCGCCGATGATCCGCGCGCCGGGGCCGGCCGACAGCACCAGGACGCGATCGGCGAGCGCGATCGCCTCCTCGAGATCGTGCGTCACGAAGAGCACCGTCTTCCGGTCATCCTGCCAGATCCGAAGGAGATCGTTCTCCATGAGCGCGCGCGTCTGCACGTCGAGCGCGGAAAACGGCTCGTCCATCAGCAGAATCTCCGGTCCGACGATGAGGCTCTGCGCCAGGGCGACGCGCTTGCGCATTCCTCCCGACAACTCGTGAGGGTAGCGGCCCTCGAACCCGCGCAGGCCCACGCGGGCCAGCCACTGCCGCGCCAGCGCCTCCGCCCGGCCTCTCGGCTGCCGCCGCAGCAGCGGTCCAAGCACGACGTTGTCGAGGGCGGTCTTCCACGGCAGCAGCACGTCCTGCTGGAACAGGTAGGCGGCCCGCCGGTTGATCCCGTCGACGGGCACGCCAAACGACGAGACGGTACCGGCCGTGGGCCGGATCAGGCCCGCCGCGAGGTTGAGCAGGGTGGACTTGCCGCCGCCCGTGGGCCCGACGATCGCCACAAACTCTCCGGGGGCGACGGACAGCGAGACGGCTTCCACGGCGACGTAGGTCCCGGCGCCGGAGACCGCAAACCGCCGCGTCACGTCGACGAACTCGAGCGCGTTCACCCGCCGCCTATACGCGCCGCCGGAAAGCAAATCCTTCGAACCGCCACCGGCCGTTCAATCGCCGGGAAACGAAAACCGGCGGCGCCCTGGAGTCGGCCGCCGCCGGTCGTTTTTTTGCGCTTCCTACGTGTCGATCTTACTTGTTGTTGTGGCCCTCGTTCGTGTGTCCGTGACCGTTGTTCCCCTGTTCCCCGCCGCCATTGCCCTGACCATTGCCTTGTCCGTTGCCGCCAGTGCCGCCGTTGCCGTGCGTCGTTCCGCCACCCGTGGTCCCGCCGCCGGTCGTCCCGCCGCCGGTCGTCCCGCCGCCGGTCGTTCCGCCGCCGGTCGTTCCGCCACCGGTCGTCCCGCCACCGGTCGTCCCGCCGCCGGTCGTCCCGCCGCCGGTCGTCCCGCCACCGGTCGTCCCGCCACCGGTCGTCCCGCCACCGGTCG
>DATGFS010000027.1 GCA_035308905.1 bacterium
ACTCGCCGTTCGACTCAGGTGGCAGAGTGACGGTGGCACCGCTGCTTACGCTAGTCGTGGTCGTCGCGCCGGTCGACACGCCGCCGGTCGTCCCGCCGGTTGTCCCGCCGGTTGTGCCACCGGTCGTCCCGCCGGTCGTCCCGCCGCCGGAGTGATGGACCACATCCTCACCGCCGGCGCCGCGACCCTTGGCGCCTATATGCGGACCCGCGCCCGTCTGGTTGGATCTCACATCGCCGGTGCTTTCGTCACCGTTATTGTCTGTCACGTTGGCACCAGCGCCGTGGACGTCGTGGCCGTTGCCGTGGCCGCCGCCGTTCGTGGCACCGTCCTGTCCCGCGCCATGGCCATCATGCCCATCGGCATAGACCATGGCAGGCAGTACGAGCGCCATCACGATGGCGCTGAGTGCGAGAAGTTGTGCTAGCTTGGACTTAGCGAGTCCCATAGATCCAACTACCTCCTTTTGCTCGTGTCGGTTTGCGCGACGTCCGCTTGCGCAAGACGCGCGTCTATCATCAGGCGGGATCGTGCGCTGAATGGAGGCGTGCACGTCAGCAGGACCAGCCGGCGAATGCCCGGGCGGGACCGAATCACGTCCACGTCGGTCGGCGCGACCACCACGGAGCCATCCACGCGCCACCGCTGGATCGCCGCCCCTTTGCGTAAGAGGATCAGATCACCGGGCCGCAGGAGGTCGAGATGCCGGAACGGAGCGCCCGACGTGGTGCGGTGTCCTGTGATAACAGCCGTGCCGGGCGCCCCGGGAGAAACGTTGCCGAGGGCAGTCGTGAACGGCACCTGGCCGACGCCGTAGCGGTACAGGTTAGGGGTGTTGAGCCCCTGGAACACGCCGGACTCCAGCACGTGCACGACAATGCGGACCCCGATCCGGGGGATTTCGAGCAGGTATCCGGTCCGGCCCGGCGTCATCGTTTGGTCGTCGACGCGCCGCGGGTGGTGGACGGGTCCGGGCGACACGTGCGAGGCAACCCACCGGTCGGTCTCGGCCTGCTGCAGCCGTGCGAGATACGTGTCCCAGGCGTTGATCGCGGCCTTCGGGCCGAAGGCCAACACGGCTCCCGCGGAAATCAACAGCAAAGCAACAAGGGTTCTCGGGCGCGGCCGGGATGAACTGCCCCTGCGTGCCGGGCGCATAGCAACTCCTGGACAACGCGCGGCACACAGGAAACGAGGGCTTCGTAGTTACGAAGCGTATCCTGGTCCGTGCGGATGATCGTCGCGCCGATGGCTACGGGGTCCACTCGCTGCCATCGTGCGTGTACTGGAGTCCGACACGGTCCTTGATATTGCGGGGGACCGATGCGTCTGACTCAGCCATTTCATTCCACTCCCGCGCGGATTCATAACGCGGCGACGCGGCGGACAGCACCGTGATCACGGCACGATCGCCGCGATGATGCGACATCAGTGGGGATGATCGGGACCGGAGATCAGCGAGGGCGCAGCCGCGGCAGCCCGGGCATGCCCGCGCAGGCTATCGCCGGCGATCGACCGGCGACGTGAGCCGCAAAGGTTTCATTTGCGGCATGACTTGCAAGCGGCCCACAGGAACGGGACCGTTCGCTCACGAACCCGGCGCTGGGCCGTGCGGGAGATCGGCGCGGCGGGGGTGACGGGGTCCAACTCGCACGCCTCCGTGCGCGCACTGGATCCTGCACGGTCCTTCGGTCAATCTTCGGACGGTGTGCGACGGAGTCCGACTCGCGCGCCCTTGGTGCGAGCGTCGATCCTGCACGGTCCTATAGATCTTCCGCGTACCGGTGAGGAGCTTTGCTGCTCATTTTGTTTCACTTACAGAGAACTTTGAAACTGCAAACTCGTTGCCACGCCGAAAAAAAATTTCACGCTCGCCGCCGGCCGCTTAAGCGGCAAACTGAAAGGGGAGCGGGCGCCCGCTCCCCTTCAATATTTTGACCCGACCGGATTTTCGCGCGCGTGCCGACGTCGACACCTCCAGACGTCACCCGCGAACCGTGCGTCCGGCCGCCGCCGGGCGCGCCGCGGGACTTGGCCCGCCGCCGATGATTGTGGAGGAAGCTTCGGCCTTCCGGCCGTTACTTAATGCTTGTCACCGCCGTGCCCGCCATCGTGGTCTCCGCCATGGCCGCCACCGCCGTTGCTAAGGGTACTGGCTGGATCCTTTGCGGCGGAAGAAACCGTGTGCCCGATATTACCTCCGAGCGCCGCCCGGTTCCCGGCGCCCCAGTGGGCGACGGTTGAAACCCACGCGCCGTGTGTCGGGAATCCCGTGGCCGCGGTAATCGCGCCCGTGGTGGTGTTGATCGAGAAGCTGAAGCTTCGCGTCGAGCCGGCGACCATTCCCGTGTAGGTACACGAACCTCCGCCGCAAGTGTAGGTTCCGCTCGCAAACGTTGCGCCGGCGACGGTCATGGTCCAAGATCCGCCGCTTGAAGCCACCGTACCGGTCACACCGCCGATCGTGGACGTCCCGTTGAGGATTCCCGACGACGAGGTGCCCGAGACCGTCAGGGCCCCGTTCGGCTGCGCCAGAACAACCGCCGGCACGGCCATGAGTGTGACCAGCAGGCCCGCAATGAACAGATGTCGCATGTTCTCCTCCTACTGAACCGATCTTTGACGAGCGCCAATTATGTGTTGCCCACTTTTCTCGGTCCCATCAAGCGTCGCTGCGGCAGCCGATGGCTTCGGGAGGTTTTGTCCGAACACTCGCGTAAATTCGGAGCATCTGGTTCCGGCACGAGGGATGCCGTTCCGCTGCACGGGACGGGCATCGCGCGGGCCGGCCGACTCGGGCGGCCGGCCAACATGAAATTCACGCCGGCGGCGGACGGTGAGGCGGTGGCGGCCGAATCGAACGGGCGGCGGACACAGCGGCCGAAGGGCATCGACGAGAAAACCTTCGCTCGGGCGGTCCGCGAGTTCACCACGATCGTCGGCGACCGCAACGTCTCCGTTTCTCCCGCGGAGCTCGTGCCCTACGCGCACGACGTCATCATGGTCCCGCCCATCTGGCCGTCCGCGGTCGTGCGGCCGGGCTCGGTTGCGGAGGTCCAGCGCGTCGTCCGAACGGCGAACCGGCTGCGGATCCCCTTGTGGCCCACGAGCACCGGGAAGAACATCGCCTACGGCCGCATGATGGCGGTGGAACCCGGCAACGTGGTGCTCGACCTGGGACGGATGAACCGCATCCTCGAGGTCAACGAAAAGCTCGCCTACGCGGTCGTCGAGCCGGGCGTCACCTACGCGCAGCTGTACAAGCACCTTCGCGACCACAACCTGCCGCTGTGGCTCGATCCGCCGGCCACCGCGCCGGGAGCCGGGCCGCTCGGCAACACCGTGGAACGCGGCGTCGGTTACACTCCGTACGGCGAGCACTTCCTGTTCTCGTGCGGCATGGAAGTCGTGCTGCCGGATGGCCGGCTGCTCCGCACGGGGTCCGGAGCGCTGCCGGGGTCGCGGACCTGGCACATCTTCAAGTGGGGCTACGGCCCCTACCTCGACGGGCTCTTTACCGCGAGCAACTACGGGATCGTGACGCGGCTCGGCATCTGGCTGATGCCGGAGCCTCCGGCCTACCGTCCGATTCTTATGACCTGCGATCACGAAGACGATATCGTCGCGATCATGGACTTTCTGCGGCCGCTCAAGGTCTCGCATCTGCTTCCGAGCGCGGTCGTGGTCGCGCACGCCCTGCTCGCCCTGGCGGCGGAGGCGGAATACCCGCGCGACCTGACCGGTGGAACGCGGCCGGTGCCGGAGGACTGGATCCGGAACGAGGCGCGTAGGCGGATGCTCGGCATCTGGAACATCGCGGGGTGCCTGTACGGCTCAGAGCCGGTCGTGAACGAACTGGCGGAGACGGTGCGCCGGCGGGCCGCCGCCGACCTGCCGCAGGCGACGCTCCTCGACGTGGACGCGGCCCGGCAGAGCCCGTATTGGGACCACAAGGTCCGCAACATGACGGGCGTGCCGTCGATGATCGAGTACAGCCGCCTTTCGTGGCGCGGGGGCGGCAACGCCTTCGTCGCGCCGGTCGTGCCGCTGTTCGGCGAGGAAGCCCGCAAGCACATGGAGATCGCGCGGCCGATCTTCTGGAAGCACGGATTCGACTACATCGGGGAATTCATCGCGGCCTCCCGCGACCAGCACCACGTCATGATGCTCCTGCACAAGCAGCCCGACGAGATGCCGCGCGCGATGGCCTGCTACCGGGAGCTTACCGACGCCTTTTGCGACGCGGGCTACCTGCCGTACCGAACCAACGTCGCGTTCATGGACCATACGATGCGGCGCCTGGATCCGGTGTTTCAGGCGGTGTGCGGGCAGATCAAACGGGCCCTCGACCCCAACGAGATCATCGCCCCCGGCAAAAACGGCATCCGCGGCACCACCCCCCGGCCTGTCGGGACCGCGCGCACCCGCGCGACCGGGCCGGCACGCAGGGCCGGGGGGCCGAGGCGGGCGACCGTCCGCGCTTCCCGTTCCGGAGCGGGCCGGCGGCGGGGCCGAGCCCGATGAGCCGGCGCCGGCCGCGGATCCGGAAAGCCCCGCCGCGCGCGCGAGGACAACGCACGATCCCCGCGCCCGGGCGCGGCGAGCCCCGGCCGTCCGTTCGCGGGGCCGAGTTGCGCGCCGAGATCGAGGCAAAGGGCATCAACCTCTACGAGTGCTACACGTGCCGGCTGTGCACCGAGGAGATGCAGCGCGGCATCCTGACGCTCACCGAGCCGTACCGCAAAGCGTACGGGGAATCCGAGTGGCGGCGCGACATCTTCAACGAGCCGGTCTGCCCCACGTGGGATTACTACCGTCACGAAGCCTACACCGCGTACGGCCGCGCCATGCTCGCGCGCGATCTCGCGGACGGGCTGCAGGTGGCTCCGGACGACCGCCGCGCGCAGGAGGTCGTCTACACGTGCCTCCTCTGCAGCGGCTGCCAGGAATTGTGCTTTTCCCGCAACCGCGTGCCGCTGATGAAGGAGTTCATGCCGCTGCCGCGCGAGGTGTGGGACCTTCACGGGATCCTGCTGGCGGAACGGAAATGGCTGTTCGACCGGCACGGGTGGGAGATCGTCCCCGAAGGCCTCCGCACGCTCGCCCAGCGCCTGCTGGCCGGGGGAACGGCGACCGGGGATCCAAAATCGCACGCCGCGCGGTGGATCGAGGCCGCGGGCGCGGAGATCGTCGATCTGAGCCGCGGCGGCCGGGCGGACGTGCTGCTGCTGCTCGATGCCCGCGCGCCCTACGACCGCACGCTCTGGCCCGCGCTCGGGGCGGCGGTCCGGTTGATCCGCGCCGCCGGGTTCACGGTGGGCACGCTCGGCGAGGAAGAGATCGCCACCGCGATGCCGGTGCTCGCTGCCGGCGACGTGCGCGGCTATCTCGATCTCAACCGCGCCGCGATCGACAAGATCACGCGGATGGCGGACGGCGGCCGCATCGGCCGCGCGGTCACCGTGGACGATACCGGGTACCAAGCCTGGACCGCCCCGCCCAAGCACTACGGCCCGGCGCAGCGTCCCCGGTTCCCGTTCACGCATATCGTGCCGTTTGTCGCCGACCTCCTGCGCGAGGGACGTCTGGCGTTCGAGCGGCCGGTGGACGAGGAGGTAGTGCTGCTCGACGGCTGCCACCTCGGCCGCTACGGCAAAGTGATCGATCCGCCGCGTGAGATCCTCGCACGGATCCCCGGCCTGCGGGTCCGTGAAACTAATCTCCGCCGCGAGTACCTCTACTGCTGCGGCGCCGCGGCGGGCGCGCCGGAAGCGTTTCCCGAACAGGCGACGTGGTGGGGACGCAAGCGTCTTCGGCAGGCCGCGGACGTCTTGACCTCCGGCTGCACGGTGGTCACCACCTCGCTCTTGTGCGGCGCCCACCTCCGCCGCATCGCGGCCGCGGACGGGCGCCTCGAGGTGAAGGACCTGACCGAGATCGCGGCCTCGGCCCTACCATGATAATTCCGCGAGGTCGAAGAGCGTACGGGAGATCGCTTGGGACACGGGGGGTGACGCAGATGATAGGTAGATGGACGTCCCGGCTGGCAGTGGCCGGACTCGCGGCGGTGGTGGCGGCGGCGATCGTCGCGCCGGCGGCGCCGGTCGCGGGCCAAGGCGCGCCGATCAAGATCGCGGTGATCACGGCGGTGACCGGACCGGCGAGTTCGCTCGGAAAGCCGGAGCAGGACACCGCGCGGATGTTGCAGGCCCAATGGACGGCGGCCGGCGGGTTGGCCGGCCGGCCCGTCCAGGTGATCACGTACGACACGGAGTCGGATCCCACCAAGGCCGTCCTCCTCGCCAAGAAGGCCGTCACCGAGGACAATGTGATCGCGTTCGTGGGCGGGACCACGAGCCCGGAGTCCCAGGCGATGGCCGATTACGCGATCCAGGCCGATGTCCCGTTCATGTCCCTCGCGGCGAGCACGACCCTCACCGTGCCGACGCGCGCGTGGGTCTTCCAGATGCCTCAGCGGAACGCGACGGCCGCGCTGAAGGCGCTCGAATATCTTGCAGCCCTGCATACCAAGACCTTCGCGTTCCTCTACCGGAACGACGACTTCGGTCAGGACGGGCTGGTCGCGCTTCGGACCTACGGGCTCCACCAGGGGATCACGCTGGTCGACACGGAGCCGTTCGCGGCCACCGATACGGATCTGAGCGTGCTGGTCGCGCGCGCGCGGACTAAGAATCCCGGCGCGATGGTGGTGTGGAGCACGCCGCCCACCGCATCGATCGCCGCCAAGAACATCCGGCAGCTCGGCATCCGTGTCCCAATCGTCGAGAGCCACGGGGTCGCCAACCGGGCGTTCATCCAACTGGCCGGCGCCGCCGCGGAGGGCGTGGTCTTCCCGTCGGGCAAGCTTCTGGTGGCGGGCCAACTGCCGGCCGGTGACCCGCAGAAAGCGCTCCTCGAAAAATACGCGCGCGACTTCGAGGCGGCGAACCGTTACGCCGCAAGCACCTTCGGCGGCCATGCGTTCGACGGCCTGACGGTGCTCGCCGACGCGATCCGGCACGTCGGTCCCGACCGAGGCAAGATCCGCGACTACGTCGAGCACCTGCGCGGCTTTGTCGGCACCGGCGGGGTCTTCAACATGTCACCCGAAGACCATAACGGGCTGACGACAAAAGACATGGTGCTGATCGTCATCAAGAACGGCAACTGGGCGATCTGGAAATAAGTGGAGGATGAAGAGCGGACGGTGAACCCGCCCGCGACCGGCCGTGCTTGACCTCCTCCCGCAGCTCGTCCTTTCCGGCGTGACGATCGGCAGTATCTACGCCCTGGTCGCGCTCGGCTTTGTCATCATCTACAACATCACCGGGATCCTCAACTTCGCCCAGGGTGAGTTCGCCATGCTGGGCGCGATGCTGTGTGCCGCGCTGCTCGCCGCGCACGTCCCGCTCGCACCGGCCGCGGCCGCCGCGGTCGCGGCCGCGTGCCTGCTCGGCGCGCTGATGGAGCGGCTCGCGATCGAGCCCGCATTCGGCAGCCACCCCCTCACGCTCATCATCATTACCTTCGGCGTCTCGATGGCCTTCCGAGGGCTCGCGCTGATGCTGTGGGGGGCCGACCCCTACTCCCTGCCGGAGTTCACACCGGGCGATCCACTCGTGGTCCTGGGCGGCGTGCTGGGGCGCCAGGCCATCTGGGCCGTCGGCCTCTCGATCGTCGTCGTCATCGCCCTATTCATGTTCTTCGCGCGGACCTTGCCGGGCGCCGCGGTGCGCGCCTGCGCCGACAATGCCTTCGCGAGCCGGCTCGTGGGGATCAGCCCGCGGCGGATGGCGCTGTTCGCCTTTACGGTCGCCGCGGGCATCGGCGCGGTGGGGGGCATCGTCATCGCCCCGATCAGCGGCGCCACCTACGACATGGGGTTGGGGCTCGGATTGAAAGGGTTTGTGGCGGCCGTGATCGGCGGCCTGACGAACGCGCCGGCCGCGGTGCTGGGCGGTTACGTCGTCGGTATGATCGAATCGCTCGTCACCGGGTACCTCGCGCCCGGGTACGGCAGCGCCATCACGTTCGCGCTGCTCCTCGCCGTCCTCTCGCTGCAGCGCGAAGGGCTCCTGCAGAGCGCCGGGCGGAGACGGGTGTGAGCCGCGACCTCGCGGGCCTCGCCGCCCTCGCCGCCGCCCTTGCGATCGTGCCGGCGCTGGCGCCTTCGACCTACGTGCTGGCGCTTTTCAACACGGTCGGCCTCTACGCGATCGTGACGCTCGGGCTTGTGCTGCTGGGGACGAGCGGCCAGGTATCGTTGGGCCAGGCGGCATTTTACGGCCTGGGCGCGTACGCCTCGGCGCTGCTCGCCCGGAATCTCGGCTGGTCGCCGTGGCTCGCGATGCCGTGCGCGGTCGCCCTCGTCGCGGTGACCGCCTACATCGTGGGGCTGCCGGCGCTGCGGCTGGCGGACGTGTTCTTCGTCCTCGCCACGCTCGGCGTCGGGGTCATCGTGAACGTCCTGATGATCCAGCTCGTTTCGCTGACCGGCGGGGCGAGCGGGCTGCGCGACATCCCCGGGCTCGCAGTCGGCGGCCGGCGGCTTGTCACGGACCGGGACTACTACTATGTCATTTGGACGGCGGCGGTCGTGGCGCTCGTAGTGGCGCGCAACGTCGCCGCCCACCGCACCGGCCGGGCGCTGCGCGCGATCCTCGGCAGCGAAGTCGGCGCGGCCGCGCTCGGGATCGACGTGTCGCGCTACAAGATGCGCGTGTTCGTCCTGAGCGCGGCCTACGCGGGCGCGGCCGGCGCCTTGTACGCCCACTACATCCACTTCATCTCTCCGTCGCCGTTCGCGCTCTACGCGTCCCTGTTCTTCCTCATCATGGCGGTAGTCGGCGGGCTGACCAACATCTGGGGCGGCCTCTTCGGCGCGGCCGCCGTGACGCTGCTGGACCAGGCCGTCCGGGCGGAGATGCCGCGAATCTTTCCGCGCGTCGGCGGCGAGTACCAGACCGCGATCTACGGCATCGTCCTGGTCCTGATCATGATCTTCTTCCCGGCCGGGATCGTGCGCGGCGGGCTGGATCTTCGCCGCCTCCTCCACGACAAGGGACGTCCGACGGCGGTGCCCGGCCAGGCGGAGGCGGAACCCGCGGACGGGGCGCGCGCATGACGGAGACCCTGCTTGCGATCGACGGCCTGACGCGGCGCTTCGGCGGGGTGACCGCTCTCGAGGACGTCTCGTTCGACGTCGCGCCGGCTGAGATCGTCGCCATTATCGGGCCGAACGGCGCCGGCAAGACGACGCTGTTCAACGTGATGACGGGATTTCTCACGCCGAGCGCCGGCGCCGTCCGGTACCGCGGGCGGCCGATCGCGGGCCTCCCGCCGTCGCGCATCGCCGCGGCCGGGGTCGTGCGGACGTTCCAAAACCACGTGGTCTTCGGCGAGATGACGGTGCTGGAAAATGTCATGGTCGGGTGCCACCGATGGACGCGGACCGGGTTCCTCGAGAGCGCACTGGCGCTCCCCGCGGTCCATCGCGAGGATCGGGACGTCACGGCGGCCGCCCGCGCCGTGCTCGACCTCGTCGGGCTCGGCCCCCAGGCGACCGATCCGGCGCGAGACCTGCCGGTCGGGCGGCAGCGCCTCCTCGAGATCGCCCGGGCCCTCGCCGCGCGCCCGGACGTGCTGCTCCTCGACGAGGCCGCGGCGGGCCTTACCGCGGAGGAGACGCGCCATCTCGTGCGGCTCGTCGGGCGCCTGCGCGACGCCGGCGTCACGTTCCTCGTGATCGAGCACAACATGGACGTCGTCATGGAAGCGGCCGACCGGGTGATCGTGCTGGATTACGGCAAGAAGATCGCGGAAGGCCGGCCGGCGGACGTGCAGCGCGACCCCCATGTGGTCGCGGCGTACCTCGGCGACGACGCCGACGCGGCGGATCGCGGCGGCGGCGGACCGCGCGACGGCCGGCAGCGGGAATCGTCGCCGTGACCTCTCGGGCCGCCGCGGTGACCGAGGACGCGTCCGGCACGGGCCGGGCGCTCCTCGCCGTGTCCGGTCTGGTCGCCCGGCGCGGCGGCGCGGAGATCCTCCACGGCGTCGACTTGGACGTGATGCCGGGGGAGATTCTCGCGCTGATCGGACCGAACGGCGCCGGCAAATCGACGCTGCTCGGCGCGATCGCCGGGGTGTATCCGGCCGCCGCGGGACACATCGCGCTGGCGGGAGAGCGGCTCGACGGCCGGGCCGCGGAGGAAATCGTCGCGCGCGGCGTCGCCCTCGTCCCGGAGCGGCGGCAGATCTTTTCCACGCTGACCGTCCGCGAAAACCTCCTCCTCGGCGCCTACCACCGGTACTGGCGGGATCGCCGCCGGCTGTGGATGGATCTCGCCGGCCCGCTCGCGGTCTTCCCGCGTCTCGCCGAGATGCTGCGGAGAGTGGGCGGAAACCTGAGCGGCGGCGAGCAGCAGATGCTGGCGATCGCGCGCGGGTTGATGTCCCGCCCGCGCGTCTTGATGCTCGACGAGCCGTCGCTTGGCCTCGCCCCGCGCCTCGTGCGCGAGATCATGCAGACGCTCGTGACGCTCCGCGTGCGCGAGCGGCTGACCGTGCTGCTGGTCGAGCAAAACGTCAAGGCGGCGCTGTCGATCGCAGACCGCGTCTGCGTCATGGAGCGCGGCCGCATCGTGCTGCGCGGACGGCCGACCGAGCTGCTGGCGCACCCCGACGTGCGCTCGGCCTATCTCGGCAAGGGGTACGAGGTGCCCGGGTGACCGCCCGCGTCCTCGTTCTCGGGTGCGGCGCCGTCGGCGGCATCTTCGCCGCCCGGCTCGCGCGGGTGTGCGAGGTGGCGGTGCTCGACACCTGGTCGGCGCACGTGCAGGCGATCGCCGCGCGCGGGCTCCGGGTCGCGGTGCGCGCGCCGCTCGGCGAGGCCGGACGGGTCGACGAGACGATCGAAGCCCGGCCGGCCAGCGCCGCGTCGGACCCCGCGGCGCTGGCCGGCCGGGCCTTCACCCACGTCCTGGTCGCGGTCAAAGGCCCGCACACGCGCGCGGCGGCGACCGGAGCGCGCGCGCTCTTCGACGGCGCCGTGATCCTGACCGTGCAAAACGGCCTCGGCAACGCCGAGACGATCGCATCGGCCTGCCCGCAGCCGATCTGCCACGGCGTCACGATGAACGCCGGCGAGGTGACGGCCCCCGGCGAGATCGCGCAGGCGGAAGTCGGTCCGACCTGGCTCGGCCCGCATCATGCGGACCTGTCGCAGGCGCGCGGGTGGAGCGATCTGCTGACGAGGGCCGGACTGGAAAGCCACGTCGTCGTGGACCCGCGCGGCGTGATCTGGAGCAAACTGATCTTCAACGCCGCCGTGAACCCGCTGCCCGTTGTGACCGGGCTGCGTCTGGCCGACGTGTACGCGCATCCTGACACATACGCGCTGCTGCGGGCGCTCGTCGAGGAAGGCAAAGCCGTCGCGGCGGCGCGGGGCATCGTCCTCGCCGCCGACCCGATGACGGTGGTCGACGAACACCGCGCCCTGGGATCCGGCCACACCCATCAGGGCTCGATGAAGCAGGACATCGACCGCGGGCGTCCCACCGAGATCGAGACGCTGACCGGCGCGCTGATCGCCGAAGCGGACCGGGCCGGCGTCCCGGTGCCGGCGCTCCGGACGGTGTACCGGCTCGTCAAGGCCATGGAGACGGCGGCGGTCGCAAGAGGCGCGGCCGCGGAGGCCCCGCGGTGAGGCGGGCCGCGCGGCCGGGGCCCGCCAAACGCGCCCGCCGGAACGGCGCTGCGCCGGCCGACAGGCGGCCGGCCATCATAAGATTAAAGCCGGCCGACAGGCGGCCGGCCACCATGAAATTGAAGCCGGCCGACGTCCGCCGTTCACGGCGGGCGGCCGAGACCGGCAAGCGCCGCTATGTCGTGACGGCCGTGGGCCGCGCGCTCGGCATCCTCGAGAACGTCGGCGGCGACATCCGCGGCACCGGCATCACCGAGCTCAGCCGCCGCCTTGGGCTGGGCAAGAGCACCGTGCACCGGCTCTGCGCGACCCTCGAGCATCACGGTTACCTGGTGCGCGATCCCGGCACGGGCCGCTACCGCCTGAGCCTGCGCGTCTTCCACATCGGCAGCCACGCGCTCGACGCGCTCGACCTGCCCGCCCGCGCGATGCCCGCGCTCGAGGCGCTCGGCGCCGTGACGGAAGAGACCGTCCACCTCGCCGTCCTCGACGGAGCCGAAGCCATTTTTATCGGCAAAGTGGAGAGCCCGCGGCCGCTGCGTCTGTACTCGCAGGTCGGACGGCGCTGTCCCGCGCACTGCACGGCCGTCGGCAAGGTGCTGTTGGCCTATGCCGGGGCCGGGCAGCGCGCGCTCGTCGCCGCGCGGCCGCTGAAGCGCTACACGTCGAAGACCATCACGTCCACCGCGGCGCTCGAGCGCGAGCTCGAAGAGGTCCGCCGGCGGGGGTACGCCACGGACGAGGAGGAGTTCGAGGACGGCATCCGCTGCGTTGCCGCGCCGGTCCGGGACTATCGCGGGCGCGTCGTCGCGGCGCTGAGCGTGTCCGTCCCCGCCGCGCGGCTGCCCCGCGCGCGCGCCGCATCCCTCGTCGAGCAGGTGCTCGACACGGCGCGCCGCGTGTCCGAGGCGCTCGGCCACCGGACGGCGCCGGACCGCGGCCGGGAGGCGCCGGCCTGATGCGGGACATCGCCTGGCTCATCGGCGGCAAGACCGGCGAAGGCGTCGACTCGGCCGGCGAGATCTTCGCGCGCGCCGCGGCCCGCGCCGGCGCGCACGTGCACACCTTCCGGCTCTTTCCGCCGATCATCAAGGGCGGGCCAACCTCGTACGAGGTGCGGGCCGCCGACGCCCCCGTCCACGCGCGCGCCGACGCGCTCGACTGCGTGATCGCGCTCGACGACGAGACGGCCCGCCGCCACGGCCCGGCGCTTCGTCCGGGCGGGCTCCTGCTCATCGATGACGGCCGCGCCGGACCGGCGGGGACCGCCGGCGACGGTGCCGCGGCGAACGGCGCCATCGCATGCCCGGTGCCGTTTACCGCGCTGGCGCGTGATCTCGGCGGCCCGATCATGAAGAACATCGTCGCCCTCGGCGTCTCCGCCCGCCTGCTGGGCGTCGACGCGGCGGCGATGCGGGAGACCGTGCGCCGGCGGTTCGACGACAAGAGCGCCCGCGTGCAGGAGCAGAACACCGCCGCCGTGGACGCCGGATGGCGCCACGCCGGCGAGCACCTCGCCGGACACACCCGCGCCGCGGGCCTCCCGCGCACCCGCGCCGCCGGCCGCTGGCTGCTCTCCGGCAACGACGCGATCGCGCTCGGGGCGCTCGCGGCGGGCTGCCGGCTCTACGCGAGTTACCCGATCACGCCGGCGAGCGACGTCCTCGAGTGGATGGCGGCACACCTTCCGGCCGTCGGCGGCGCCGCGATCCAGACGGAGGACGAGATCGCGGCGCTCGGCGCCGTGATCGGCGCCGGGTATGCCGGCGTGCGCGCGATGACCGCCACGAGCGGCCCGGGCCTCTCGCTCATGACCGAGACGATGGGCCTCGCCGGCATGGCCGAGATCCCGGCCGTGATCGTCGCCGCCCAACGGCCGGGCCCGAGCGCCGGGATGCCGACGAAGCACGAGCAGAGCGACCTCCTCCATATGGTGTACGCGTCGCACGGAGAGTTTCCGCGGATCGTCCTCACGCCCGGTTCGCTCGAGGAATGCTTCGCCGATACGGCGCTCGCGTTCAACCTCGCGGAGCGCTTCCAGTGCCCGGTCATCGTCGCCGTTGATCAGGACTTGGTGCTCGCCCGCTCCACCGCCGCGCGGCTGCCGCTCGACGAGGTGCGGATCGACCGGGGCGAGCGCCTCACCGACGCGGACGCGGTCAGGCTCGGGGAGACCTACGAACGGTACGCGCTCACGGCGAGCGGGATCTCGCCCCGCGCGGTGCCGGGCCAGCCGGGCACCCGGTTCCTCAGCAGCGGAGACGCCCACGACCATCGCGGCGTGATCGACGTGGAAGATCCCGAGGTCCGCCGCGCGATGGTCGACAAACGGCTGCGCAAGACGCGGGAGGTGTGGCGGCACGCCGCCGGCACGGTCGTCGAAGGAGAAGGCGACGTGCTGGTGATCTCGCTCGGCTCGCCCTGCGGGCCGATCCGCGAGGCGGCGGCGCGCCTTCGCGGGGGCGGCCGGCCGGTGCGGTTTCTGCAGATCCGCTGCCTCTGGCCGTTTCCCGCACACGAGATCGGCCCGGAGGTCGCGCGGGCCCGCCGCGTCGTCGTCGTCGAACACAACGCGACGGGCCAGGTCGCGAGCCTGGTGCGCAGTCACGTCGGCGGCCATGAGAAGGTCACGGGATTGCGGCGCTACGACGGCCTGCCGTTCCGGCCCGCGGACATCGAGGCGGGGCTATGGCCGCCGTCCTGACCCACAAGGATTTCGCGGCCGAGCGGGCCACCTGGTGCCCCGGCTGCGGGGACTTCGCGGTGCTCCGCGCGCTGCAGGACGCGTGCGCGCGCCTGGGCCTCGCGCCGCACCGGATCGTCGTCGTCTCCGGCGTCGGCTGCTCCGGCAAGATCACCTCGTACATGGGAACCTACGGGTTCCACACGCATCACGGACGGACGCTGCCGGTGGCGACGGGCATCAAGCTGGCCAACCGCGATCTCACGGTCATCGCCGCGGCCGGAGACGGCGACGCCTACGGCATCGGGCTCAACCACCTCATCCACGCCATTCGCCGCGACGTCGACGTGACGTACGTGATCATGGACAACGGCGTCTACGGCAACACCAAAGGCCAGACGTCGCCCACCACGGCGCCCGGGGTCACGACTCCGTCCTCCCCCCTCGGCGCGGTCGACGAGCCGGTCCATCCGCTGCGCCTCGCGCTCGCGGCCGGGGCGACGTACCTCGCCCAAGGGTCGAGCGGCGATCCTGCGCAGCTCACGCGGCTCGTCGAGCAGGGCGTCGCGCACCGCGGGTTCGCCTTGATCAACGTGATCAGCCCGTGCCCGACCTACGACAGAATACGCACCTACCAGTGGTGGCGCGAGCGTCTCACGAACGTCGACGAAGACCCGGCCCACGATCCCGGCGACTCACGGCGCGCCTGGGAGATCGTGGCGAGCCGGGACACCGAGGTCGTAGGCCTCCTCTACCGCGCGCCGCGGCGCGCGCTCGACGAGCGGCTGCCGGGATTCGCGGCCGCGCCGCTCGCCGGGGAAACCCTCCGTCCCGATCTGGATCGCGTGCGGCGGATCCTCGACGAGGAGTACGCGGTGTGAAGACCGCCGACCGCGCGTTCTACGTCGATCCGACGCTCGAGACGATGGCGCGGGAGGATCTGGCCGCCTATCAGTGGCAGCGCTTCGGCCGCCTGCTCCCGGCCGTCGCCGCGCGCAATCCCTTCTATGCGGCGAAGTGGCGCGCCGCCGGCGTGGACGATCCGCGCGCGATCGCCGGCTGGGAGGCGTTCCGGCGGCTGCCCTTCACGACGAAGGCCGAGCTCAGCCGCGATCAAGAGACGCACCCGCCCTACGGCACCGATCTGACGTTTCCGCTCGAGCAGTACGTCCGCGTCCACCAGACGTCGGGGACGACCGGCCGGCCGCTCCGGTGGCTCGACACCGCGGAATCCTGGGAGTGGTGGCAGCGCTGCTGGCTGTTCGTCTATCGCGCCGCGGGCGTCGGCCCGGGCGATCGCATCTTCTTCGCGTTTTCGTTCGGGCCGTTCGTCGGGTTCTGGGCGGCGTTCGACGCCGCCCGGCGGATCGGCGCGCTCGCCATCCCGGGCGGCGGCCTCGATTCCAATCTGCGCGTCCGCCTGCTCGCGGAGAGCGCGGCGACCGTGCTCGTGTGCACGCCGTCGTACGCGCTCCGGCTCGCCGAGGTCGCGCGCGTCACGGGGGTGGACGCGGCGAGGCTGCCGGTCCGCCTCACGATTCACGCGGGCGAGCCCGGCGCGAGCATCCCGGCGACCCGCCGCCGCATCGAAGCGGCGTGGGGGGCCCGCTGCATCGACCATACCGGACTGACCGAAGTCGGCGCGACCGGCTTCACGTGCCAGGCCGGAGAGCTGCACCTCAACGAAAGCGAGTTCATCGGCGAGGTGATCGACCCCGCGACCGGGGAGATCGCGCCCGGCGGCGAGGGTGAGCTGGTGCTCACCAACCTCGGCCGGGAGGGATCGCCGGTCGTCCGGTACCGCACCGGCGACCGCGTGCGCCTGACACTCGAGCGCTGCGCGTGCGGGCGGACGTTCGGCCGGCTCGCCGGAGGCATCCTCGGACGCGCCGACGACATGCTGGTCGTGCGCGGCATCAACGTCTTTCCGAGCGTCATCGAGGACGTCGTGCGGCAGTTCGAATGCGTCGACGAGTTCCGCATCGAAGTGCGGCGACAGCGCGAGATGCTCGACCTCAACGTGATCGTGGAGATCGACGGCGACCGGTACGCCACCGACCAGATCACGATGACGCTCGCAGACCTACGCCGGCGGCTGCGCGCCGCCTGCGGCATCCGGATCGACGCGGACGCGGCCGCGGCCGGCACGCTGCCGCGGTGGGAGCTCAAGGCACGGCGGGTCGTGCACATCGGGTAACCCACGGGGGGTGGGATACATGGGAGACGATCGGACGGTGGCTTCGCGAAAGACACTCACGCGCCGCACGCTGCTGCGCGGGGCGGCCGGAGCCGGGCTCGCCGGCGCGGCGATCGCCGGCGCCGGGAGCCCGGGGGCGCGCGGGTTCGGGGTGCCGGCGGTCCTCGCGGCCGCGCCCGTCAAGATCGGCCTGCTTGTTTCGTACTCCAAGGTCTACGGGCAGCTCGGCGAAGACATCACCGCCGGTATGACGTTGTACCTGGACGGCATCGGCTGGACGGCCGGCGGCCGGCGGATCACGTGGATTCGCGAGGACGAGGAGATCGATCCTCAGGTCGGCGTCCGCAAGACCCGGAAGCTGATCGAGGCCGACGGCGTGGACTTCCTCACAGGGATCGTCGCCACGCCCACGGCATACGCCATCCGGGATATGGTCCACAACAGCAAGACGATCCTCGTCGTCAGCAACGCCGGCGGCAATCTGCTGACGCGCGCGCGGCGGAGTCCCTACATCTTCCGCGTCTCGTTCACGTCGTGGCAGGTCAGCGCGCCGTTCGGCAAGTGGTTCTACGACAACGTCGCCCGCACGGCCGCGCTCACCGCGGCGAACTACGGTTTCGGGACCGAGTCCCTCGCGGCGTTCAAGGAGACGTTCATCCCGGCCGGCGGGAAGGTCATCGGCGAGGTGCTGCCGCCGCTCAACAACACGGACTACGCGCCGTACATCACGCAAGTTTTAAAGATGTCGCCGGAAGCGACCTACAACTTCTACAGCGGCAGCGATGCCGTGCGGTTCGTCGCTCAGTCCGTTCAGTACGGGCTGGCGAAAGCCAGCCGGACGACCGGGGCAGGATTCATGGTCGAGCAGGACGTGTTGCCGGCGGAGGGGGTCAACGCCCTCAACATCTATAGTCCGCTCCACTGGGCACTCAAGCTCCAGAACCCTGAGAACCTCGCCTTTACCCGCGCGTATCGGACGCGGTTTAAGCGAGACGCAAGCGTGTTCGCGATGCAGGGCTACGACGCGGCGCGGGTGATCGTCGAGGGCCTCAACCGCACGGGCGGCAACACCACGGACAAAGACCGGCTCGTCGAGGCGATGGCCGCGGTCAAGTTTGCGAGCCCGCGGGGACAGTTCGAGTTCGACCCGAACACCCACAACGTGATCCAGAACATCTACGTCCGGCAGGTCCGGCAGATTGGCAGCGATCTCGCGAACGTCGTGTTTGTCAACCTCGGCCGGGTCACCGATCCGGGCAAGTAAGATCTCGTCCGCGCCGATAGCCCCGCGTCTCGTGCCGGCGGCCGCGCTCGGCCGGCCGCCGGCCGGCCGTCCCGCGGGAGCGGCGGTCTTGTGACATTCTATCTGTTGCAGGCGCTCAACGGCTGCGCCTACGGCATGCTGCTGTTTCTGCTCGCGGCCGGTCTCTCGCTGATCTTCGGACTCATGGAGATCGTGAACCTCGCCCACGGCGGGTTCTACCTGCTCGGCGCGTATCTGGGCCTCTCGATCTTCCGGTGGACCGGGTCGTTCTGGCTCGCGCTTGCGATCGCGCCGCTGATCACCGGCGGCGCGGGATTCCTGTTGGAGTGGCCGTTTCTCCGGCCGCTGTACCGGCGCACGCACCTCGATCAGATCCTGCTGACGTTCGGGTTCGCCTTCGTCCTGACCGACCTCACGCGCTGGTTGTGGGGCGCCGACGTCCAGTCCCTGCCGGCGCCCCGCGGGCTCGACCAGTCGGTCGTCATCCTCGGCACGCTCTTTCCCGCGTATCGGCTGTTCGTGATCGGCGCCGGCGCGGCGCTCGCGCTCGGACTCTGGCTCGGCCTCGTGCGGTCGCGCCTGGGGGCGGTCGTGCGGGCGGGGGTCGCCAACCGGGAGATGACCCAGGCGCTCGGAATCGACGTCGCGGCGGTCTTCACGGGCGTGTTCGTCTTCGGCACGGCACTGGCGGGACTGGCCGGCGTCGCGGCCGCGCCCATCCTCGGCGTGTTCCCCGGCGTCGACTTCGACATCCTCATCGTGACACTCATCGTCGTGGTCGTGGGCGGGCTGGGAACCTTTAGCGGCGCGTTCTGGGGCAGCCTGCTCATCGGCGAGGCCGACACGTTCGGTAAAGTGCTCGTGCCGCAGGCCGCGCTCGTGGTGATCTACCTCGTCATGGCGGCGGTGCTCCTCGCGCGCCCGGCCGGGCTCTTCGGAGGACGGGCCCGGTGAACCGCGCGCCCGGGGCCCGTGCGTTCCTCCCGGCGTCCGGCATCCGGGGCGGCCGCCGGCTTGTCCTGCTCGTCGTCGCGGCGGCGCTCCTCCTGGTGCCGTTGACCGGCTCGCGTTTCGCCGCGACAACGCTGACGGAGATGCTCGTCTTTGCGATCTTCGCGATGAGCCTCGACCTGCTGGTCGGCTACACCGGGCTCGTGTCACTGGGCCACGCCGCGCCCTTCGGCGTGGCGGCGTACACCGTCGCGCTCCTCAGCACGCACGGGACCGCGGCGCTCGCCGCGACGCTGCCGGCCGCGCTCGTCGCCGGCACCGCGGCCGCCGCGTTGATCGGCGTGTTCGCGCTGAGGGCCGCGGGCGTCTACTTCCTCATGCTCACGCTGGCGTTCGCGCAGATGGCCTTCGCCGTGGCCCACGAATGGGCCGGCGTGACCGGCGGCACCAACGGCCTCTCCGGCATTCCGCGCCCGGCGCTGCCCGCCGCCGACCTCGGCGGCGCGGTCCCCTTCTACTACCTCGTCCTGCTGCTCGCCGGGCTCGCCGCGGTCGTGCTCGCGCGGATCACCCGCTCGCCGTTCGGCGCGGCGCTCGCCGGGGTGCGGGAGAACGAAGCCCGAATGCGCGCCATGGGATACGACACGTTCCGGCTCAAAATGGCGGCGTTCGTCATCGCGGGCGCCGCGGCCGCGCTGAGCGGCGCCCTGTACGCCTATTACAATGGCTTCGTCTCCCCCGACGTCCTCTACTGGACCACCTCCGGGCAGGTGCTCGTCATGGTGCTGCTCGGCGGCGCCGGGACGCTCGCCGGCCCCGCGGCCGGGGCGGCGGCAGTCCTCCTGCTGCAAAACCTGGCCAGCTCGTACACGGAGCGCTGGACCCTGATCCTCGGCGCGGCGTTCATTCTCGTCGTGCTCGCCGCGCCGAGCGGGCTGGCCGGCGTGGCGGCGCGCCTCGGCGGCCCGCTGCGCCGGCTCCGCGCCGCCAATCCGGGCGCCGGACCGCTCCCGCCGGCCCCGTCCGAAGGCGCCGCGCGGTAGGCCTGTGGACGCGATCCTCGCGATTGAGCGTCTGACGCGGCGGTTCGGCGGCCTGGTCGCCCTGCGCGATGTGTCGCTGTCGGTCGTCCCCGGCGAGCGGCACGCGGTCATCGGCCCCAACGGCGCCGGGAAGACGACGCTCTTCAACGTCGTAAGCGGCGAGCTCGCGCCGACGTCCGGCCGCGTGAGCCTCCTCGGCAGCGGCATCACGGGCCTCCCGTCGCACGAGATCGCGCGGCGGGGCCTCGCGCGCACGTTCCAGCGCAACAATCTCCTGTTCAGCCTGACCGCGCTCGAAAATGTGCGCCTCGCCGCCCAGGCCTGCACGCCCGCCACCCGGCGCCTGTTCACGCCCGTCCACCGGCTGCCGCACCTCGAGGAACGTGCCCGAGTCCTGCTCGATCGGATGGACCTCGCCGATCGCGCCGCGGCGCCGGCGCGAAGCCTGTCCTACGGCGAGCAGCGGCAGCTCGAGGTGGCGATCGCGCTGGCCGGGCGGCCGAAGGTCCTCCTCCTCGATGAGCCGACCTCGGGAATGTCGCCGGCGGAGACCGCGCGCATGACCGCGCTGCTGGACCGGCTCGGGCGCGAGCAGACGGTGGTCATCATCGAGCACGACATGGACGTCGTCTTCGCGCTCGCGGACCGGATCACGGTGCTGTATCTCGGCGAGGTCATCGCCTCCGGGACCCCGGAGGCGGTGCGGGCCGACCCGCGGGTCCAGGAAGTCTATCTCGGAACCGGGGAGGGCCTCGAGGGATGACGTCCGCCGGCACGCCCGCACCCCGGCCTGCGCCGCTGCTGGATCTCGACGCGGTGCACACGTACTACGGTGAGTCGCACGTGCTCCAGGGCGTCAGCCTGCAGGTCGAAGCCGGCCGCATCGTGTGCCTCGTCGGCCGGAACGGCGCCGGCAAGACCACGACGGTGCGGACGGTGATGGGGTTCACGCCGCCGCGCAGCGGCCGGATCCTGTACGACGGACGGCCGATCACCGGCACGCCGCCGCACCGCGTGGCGCGACTCGGGATCGCGCTCGTCCCTCAGGGGCGGGGCATCTTCCCCGACCTCACCGTGCGGCAGCACCTCACCCTCGCACGCCGCCCGAACGGCTGGTCCGCGGATCGGGCCGCGGCGCGCTTTCCGATCCTCCAGGAGCGGGGCGGGCAGCCGGCCGGGCTGCTCTCGGGCGGGGAACAGCAGATGCTCGCGATCGCGCGGGCGCTGACGATGGCCCCGCGGCTTGTCGTCCTGGATGAGCCGAGCGACGGTCTCGCCCCGCTCTTTGTGGCGCGAGTCCGGGACATTCTCCGCGAGATGCGCGCCGAGGGGCTCGGCGTGCTTCTCGTCGAGCAGAACCTGGCGCTCGCCCGCGCCGTGGCCGACCGGCTCTACGTGCTCAACAAGGGCCGCGTCGTCTTCGAGGGCGCCCCGGCGGACCTCGACGCGGCGCCGGACGTACGGGCCCAGTACCTGGGCGTCTAACCGCGCGGCCCGCTGGTGTGCCGCGGGAGCCGATCCAGGAGGGGCAGCAAACCGAGGGACGGTGGTATGAGATGAAAACGCGGGCCGCGGTGCTCTTCGAAGTTGGCGCGAGGCTCGAGATCCGGGACGTGGAGGTCAAACCTCCGCAGGCCGGAGAGGTGCTGGTCCGGATGGCCGCCGGCGGCGTGTGCCACACCGACCTGCACGTCATGACCGGCCACCTGCCGGCGCCGCTCCCCGCGGTGCTTGGGCACGAGGGAGCGGGGATCGTCGCGGAGGTGGGACCGGGCGTCGGATCGCTCCGGCCCGGCGACCACGTCATTCCCCTGTGGCGGTTGAGCTGCGGCGAGTGCGAGTACTGCACGGGCGGACGTCCGGCGCTCTGCCCGGCCGGCACCGAGATCCGCCGGACCGGCTGCTTCGCCGACGGGACCACGCGCTTTGCGCTTGCGGACCGGGAGCTCAAGCACTTCTGCGGCGTGTCGGCCTTCTCGGAGTTCTCCGTGATCCCGGAGCGGGCGCTGCTCAAGATCCCAGACGATCTGCCCCTCGATCGCGCCGCCCTCTTCGGCTGCGCGGTGATCTGCGGAGTGGGCGCGGTCGTGAACGCCGCGCGGGTCAAGCCGGGGAGCAGCGTCGCCGTCTTCGGCGCCGGTGGAGTGGGCCTCAACGTCGTACAGGGCGCCGCGCTCGCCGGCGCGGCGCAGATTATCGCCGTGGATCTGCTGGACGGCAAGCTCGAGTATGCCCGGCGGTTCGGCGCGACGCATACGGTGAACGCGTCGTCGGCCGACCCGGTGGAGCAGGTGCGCGCGCTCACCGGGGGACGCGGGGTCGACTACGCGTTCGAGGCGATCGGCATCCCGGCCGTCATGCGGCAGGCATACGACACGCTGGCCAAGCGCGGGACCGCGGTCGTTGTCGGCGTGACGCCGATGGCCGCGGAGGTCTCGGTCCCGGTGATGTCGCTCGTCTTTGAGGAGCGCACCCTGACAGGATCGTTATACGGGGCGAGCCGGCCCCGCACCGACATCCCGATGCTCATCGACCTGTATCGAGCCGGTAAGTTGAAGATCGACGAACTGCTGACGCGGACCTATCCGTTCGAGGAGATCAACGAGGCATACGGCGCGCTCGAACGCGGTGAGGTGGCGCGGACCGTCGTGATCTTTTGACGCCCCGATGAGCCCGGCATCCGCAGCCATTGACGCCGGCCGGCTCTGGTCCAGCCTCATGACCATGGCCGAGATCGGCAAAACGCCGGGCGGCGGGGTGCGCCGCCTCGCCCTCAGCGACGAGGACCGCGCGGGGCGCGACCGGTTGGCGGAGTGGTTGGCCGCGGCCGGTCTCGCCGTTCGCGTCGACGACCTCGGCAACATGTACGGCCGCCGCGCGGGGACCGACGCCGGCGCGGCGCCGGTCGTGTTCGGGTCGCACCTCGACACCGTCCCCACCGGCGGGCGGTTTGACGGCGTCCTCGGCGTGATGGGGGCGCTGGAAGTGGTCCGCGCCCTCGGCGACGCGGGGATCCGCACCCGGGCGCCGCTCGAAGTCGTCAACTGGACGAACGAGGAAGGCGCGCGCTTCGCCCCGGCGATGCTCGCCAGCGGCGTCGTCTGCGGCCGGTTTACGCGCGAGGAGGCCTACGCCTCGCGCGACGGCGACGGCCGGATGTTCGGCGACGAACTGGCGCGCATCGGCTACCGGGGAGAGACGGCGCACCGCCTGTGTGAGTGCGCGGCGTATCTCGAACTGCACGTCGAGCAGGGGCCGGTGCTGGAACGGGCCCGCCGCCAGGTGGGCGTGGTCGAAGGCATCGAGGGCATTTCCTGGAACCGCATCGAGGTGACCGGCCGGGCCGCGCACGCCGGCCCGACGCCGACCCCGGACCGCCGCGATGCGCTGGTGGCGGCGGCAAAGCTCGTGCTGCTGGCGCGCGATGCCGCGGAGCACCTCGACGGCGTTCGCACGACGGTCGGCCGCGTCGAGGTGTCGCCCAATACCATCAACGTGGTGCCCGGCCGCGTCGAGATGACGCTCGACGTGCGTTCGCCCTGCGACGCCGGTCTCGACGAGGCCCTGCGCGCCGCGGATGAGGCCTGTCGCGCCGTCGAGGCGACGGATCGGGTCGAGGCGCGGCGCATGGAGTTCTGGCGCAGTCCGGTGACGCCGTTTGCGCCGAAGGTGATCGCGGCGGTGGCCGGCGCCGCGGAGACCCGAGGCTTCAGCGCGATGCGCCTGTGGGCCGGCGCCGGCCACGACGCCAAATACATGGCGGACCGCTATCCCGCCGGCATGATCTTCGTGCCGAGTCAAGACGGCCTCAGCCACAACGAGGCGGAGTGGACGCCGCCCGAGGACTGCGCGCGGGGGGCCGCGGTGCTCCTCGACGCCGTGCTCGCGCTCGCCGGGACCGCGTAGGCGCTCCGGAGGAAAACTCGCCGCGGCGGCGAGAAGGTTCATCCGCGATACGTTCCACGAACGCCACGACGTCATATCGTGCGTAAGGGGGAACGCGCGTATGGCTACCACGACCACCGCCGCCCGGACGGCGGACCACGAGGTCACGTACTATCCCGAGGACCGCCTGCCCTGGCCCCAAACGACCCTGCTCGGCATCCAGCACGTCATGGCGATGTTCGGCGCCACCGTCCTCGTCCCGCTCATCCTCGGCTTCAACGTCAACACGGTGCTCTTTTTCAGCGGAGTCGCCACGCTGATCTTCATCGCCGTGACCGGCGGCAAGGTCCCGAGCTACCTCGGCTCGTCGTTCTCGTTCATCGGCTCGGTGCTCGCGATCCAGGGCGGCGCGGGGCACAACCAGCCGCTCGCCTTCGCCGGCATCTTCGTCGCGGGCGCCCTGTACTTCATCGTCGGGGGGATCGTGCATCTCGTCGGGACGCGGGTCATCCGCTTCTTCATGCCGCCGGTCGTCACGGGCACCGTCGTCGCGGTGATCGGCCTCGCGCTGGCGGGCCCCGCGTGGGCGAGCTACTCGAAGGACCTGTTCACCGCGACCGTGACGGTGCTGGCCGCCGCGATCGCGAGCGTGTACCTGCGCGGGTTCCTGCGCCTGCTGCCGATCCTCGCCGGCATCGTCATCGGCTATGTGGTCGCGCTCCTCGATCCCGCCTGCGGGGCGGCCGCCGCGGGGTGTCACGTCAACCTCGGCCTCGTCTCCGGTGCCGCCTGGTTCGGCCACCCGCAGTTCAGCTTTCCGCAGTTTACCGCCAGGGCCATCAGCCTCTTCTGGTTCATCCCGATCGTGCTGGTCGCCGAGAACGCCGGGCACGTGTACGCGATCAGCGGCCTGATGAAGCGGGATCTCAGCGGCTACCTCGGCCGGACGTTCATGGGCGACGGCCTGGGGACGATGCTGAGCGCGCTCTTCGGCGGCACCGGTGAGACCACGTACGCGGAGAACATCGGCGTCATGGGGGTGACGCGCGTCTTCTCGATTCCGGTCTACATCGTCGCCGCGATCGTGGCCATCCTGCTCGGGTTCGTCCCGAAGTTCGGCGGGTTGGTCAACAGCATTCCGGCGAGCGTCCTCGGCGGCATCGAGCTGTACCTCTTCGGCCTCATCGCGGCGATCGGCGGCAAGATCTGGGTGGACGGCCGCGTCGATTTCTCAAACCGCGCCAACCTGGCGACGGTCGCGATCCCGTTGATCCTGGCGGCCAGCGGCGCGGACGTCAAAGCCGGCGCGTCTTTTGAGATCAACAACCTCGGCCTCGGCGCGCTCGGCGCGATCGTCCTCTATCAGATCCTGCGGCCGGGCGCGGGCATCTCGGACGAACCGCCCGGGGCGGCCGACGCTTAATCAGGCGTACCTCGATCGCCGGTTACACCGCGCCGTAGAAATGGTGGTACTGCCAGGCCGCGTCGCGCTGTAGCTGGTCCTCCGCCCAGCGCCGCTCCCCGAAGCGCGCCGGCGAGAGCTCCGAAAGGTCGATCGGCGGCCGCCCGTCGTTGATCCACGCCGCGAGCGCCCCGCCGAGCGCCGGGGAGATCGACAGCCCGGCGACGTTGCACCCGCTCGCGAAAAAGAACCCTTCCGCGGCCGGGGCCGGCCCGACGATGTGCTCGCCGTCCGGCGTCATGGTCGGGATACCGCCGCGGTGCTCACGGACTTTTGCCGTCTCCAGCACCGGCATCTCCGCCCGCACGTCCGCGGCGGCGCGCCGGAGCACCCCGGCGTCGAGCGGCGTGTCCTTGATGTCGAACCACGGCCCGAGGGTCTCCATGTCGAGAAAGCGCGGACCCTCCTCGAAGACCCCCCACAGCAGCCCGCCGTCGCAGGGCCGCACGTAGACGGCCGCGTCCATGATGCGAACCATCGGCAGGTCGGGACGCACCCCGTCGATCGGGGCGGTGACAAAGAGTTGATGCCGCGTCGGGACGAGCGGGATCCGAAGCCCGCTCGCCTCGGCCATCTGACGCGTCCAGGCCCCGGCCGCGTCCACGACGACCGGCGTGCGAATTGTTCCGCGGTCGGTTTCGACGCCGGTGACTTTCCCAGCCTCGATAACGACGCGCGTCGCCGTCGTATTGGGCAGCAGCGTCGCGCCCCGAGCGGCCGCGCCGCGCGCAAATCCGATGGCGACCTGGGCCGGGTTGAAGTACATGTCGTCGCCCACGCGCATCGCGGCGGCGATCCCATCGCCTGTCAAGAACGGATTCAGCCGGTGCGCCTCCGCGGGCGAAATCTCCTCGACGTCGAGGCCCATCCGCCGGCCCCGCGCCAGGTCTCCGGCGATCACCGAGGCGTCCTGCGGCCGCCGCGCGATCTTGAGGCTGCCCGGATGCACCCAGTCGAGGGGCTGCCCCGTCTCGTCAGTGAACCGCCGGAGATGGTCGCTCGCGGTCTTGACGAGCGAGATCATCACGTCGCTCTTGCGGGCGCAGCTCACGAAGCCGGCGGCGCGCGGCGACGTTTGCGAGGCGACCTCGTGCTTGTCTATGACCGCCACGCTCCGCCGGCCGGACGCCGCGAGATAGAACGCCGTCGCGGCGCCGAGGCCGCCCGACCCGATCACCACCACGTCCGCGCGGTCGATCATCCGTCCGCCCCAGAGCCGGCCGGCTCCACCTCGACCATCGCGTCGAAGGCCGACTGGCCCGCCGAAAACT